>NZ_OAOP01000015.1 GCF_900207585.1 Bacillus oleivorans
GCCAGGATCAAACTCTCCATAAAAGTGTTTGATATAGCTCTTAAAAAAATAGAATTAACGTTGACGCTTTTCTTTGTTCAGTTTTCAAGGAACAAGTCACTAACTTCAATCACATCGTGATTGACTTCAACGAATGACTTCATGCTGCTTTACGACGAGCTGAAGATCGCTCTGTCGCAGGAGCAAGGTTATAATTATATCACACGATTTAACGCGCGTCAATAATTATTTTCAAAAAATCTAATTGACTTTCTTTGTGTTTCCTTGCGATCAGCTAAGAATTACTTCTTAGAATAAACTCTATCGCTTGTGCAATTTATTCTTTTAATCGCTGTTTCTTTTTTTAGCGACCTTTATATATTATCAAGGTCACGTTTATAAGTCAACAATTTTTTTACTCTGTTTTTTCAAATCGAACGTTGTTTATAATCGAACAGCAAGAAATAATATACCACCGTTTTTCACTGCTAGCAATAGTAAATTTTAACATTACTAAACATAACATTTCTTTCTATTGGCTAGCCATAAATCTACATAAATTATATAAGCCAACACACAACAGTCTATTGCTTCTTTTAATCCTTATTATATAAAAAAGCCAAAGAGATCTATCATCTCCTTGGCTTATTCATAACCATCTTATCGATGGCGCATTAATGGGAATAATAATACATCCCGAATAGATGGAGAGTTGGTTAATAGCATGATTAGACGGTCAATGCCAATACCAAGTCCACCAGTTGGAGGCATTCCGTATTCTAGTGCTTCGACGAAGTCTTCATCCATCATGTGCGCTTCATCATTTCCCTGTTCACGTTCTTTTATTTGAGCCTCGAATCTTTCTCTTTGGTCGATTGGATCATTTAATTCAGTAAATGCATTAGCGTGTTCACGACCGACAATAAATAACTCGAAACGGTCCGTAAATCTAGGATCTTCCTCATTCTTCTTAGCTAAAGGAGAAATTTCAACTGGATGACCATAAATAAAAGTAGGCTGGATTAATTTATCTTCTACTTTTTGTTCAAAGAATTCGTTTACTATATGTCCGAATAGCATGTTAGAATCCACTTCAACCCCCTGTTGTTTCGCTAATTCGCGAGCCTCATCTGCGGACATTTGCTTCCAAAAATCAACACCTGTATGTTCTTTAATGGCATCAACCATGTGAAGTCTTTTCCATTCAGGTGTAAGATCTACTTCATGTTCACCATATTGGATAACAGTCGTGCCGAGTACTTCCTTAGCGATATGTGCAATTAAGTTTTCCGTTAAGGACATGATATCCCGGAAATCTGCATATGCTGCATATAGTTCCATTAAAGTGAATTCAGGATTGTGTCTAGTTGAGACACCTTCATTACGGAATACACGGCCAATTTCATAGACTTTTTCAAGTCCGCCGACAATTAGACGTTTTAAATGCAATTCAATTGCAATCCGTAAATATAATTGCATATCAAGTGCATTATGGTGTGTGATAAACGGTTTTGCAGCTGCACCTCCGGCAATTGCATGCAGCAATGGCGTTTCCACTTCTAAATACCCTTGGCTATCCAAGTAGCGTCTCATTTCTTGAATTATACGGCTGCGTGTGATAAAAGTATTTCGGCTTTCCGGATTTGTAATCAAATCTAAATAACGCTGACGGTAGCGTTGCTCAATATCCTTTAGCCCATGATATTTATCTGGCAGGGGACGAAGGGCTTTTGTTAGGAATTGAAAGTTAGAAACTTTAATAGATAATTCGCCTACTTTTGTTTTGAAGACTGTCCCTTTAACCCCGATCATATCACCCAGATCAACAGAATCGAAGATTTCATATGCTTCATCACCGATTGCATCTTTTTTAACGTAGATTTGGATTTGTCCTGATAAATCTTGAATATGAGCAAATCCAGCCTTTCCTTTACCCCTTTTCGTCATAACACGGCCGGCAACAACGGTTTCTACATTCTTTTCTTCTAGTTCCTCTTTTGATAATTCTCCATATTGATCTATCAGGTCTTGGGCTAAGTCTGTTCGTTCAAAGCGGCGGCCAAATGGGTCAATCCCATTTCCCCGAAGTTCCTCCATTTTTTCCAGACGGACTCGCAATTGGTCATTGAGTTCCTCTTGGTTCATAATTAATCAACTCCATCAATTTAAATTGAAATACTTTACATTATGATTTTTTATGTAACCCGGAATTTCCGAGTTTAATGAGTAAACATATTTAATGAGTAAACATAATAGGTAAGATTTTATAAACGTATACATATAGTAAAACTGCCAGCGTAGACTGGCAGTATATACTGTACAAACTCATATTATAAAAAAGGACGAACAGAACTGTCAAATGATTAAACAGCTTTTGTTTGCTCTAGTTCTTTTTCTTCCATTTCTGCAGTGAAATTATCTAATAATGTTACAAGCTGATCACGTGTATCACAAGAGTTAATTTCATTTCTTACTTTTGCATTACCTCGGATCCCTTTCAAATACCAAGCCGCATGTTTTCTCATTTCTCTAATCGCTACATTTTCGCCCTTAAGATTAATAAGACGGTCTAAATGTAGTTTACAAACATCCATTTTTTCTCTAACTGACGGCTCACCTAATAATTCACCTGTATCAAGGTAATGAACAGTTCGATAAATCATCCATGGGTTACCTAGTGCTGCCCGGCCGATCATAACACCGTCACAGCCAGTCTCATCTAGCATGCGCTTTGCATCTCCTGGAGTTTTAACATCTCCATTTCCAATAACCGGGATGCTAACAGACTGTTTAACTTCTCGGATGATATCCCAATTAGCTGTACCTTCGTACATTTGCACTCTTGTTCGGCCATGAAGAGCAACCGCTTTTCCCCCCGCTCTTTCCACAGCTCTTGCATTTTCTACAGCATAAATATGGTCTTCATCCCAACCCATTCTCATTTTCACAGTGACAGGCTTATCAACGGCGTCAACAACCGCTGAAACCATTTCATAGATTTTATTTGGGTCTAGCAGCCATTTGGCACCTGCATCACATTTAGTAATTTTGGGAACTGGGCATCCCATATTAATATCAATAATGTCAGCTGTAGAATTTTTATCAACGAACTTTGCTGCTTCTACTAATGTTTCTTGCTCTCCTCCGAAAATTTGAAGACTCATTGGCTTTTCCCGCTCATCAATATAAAGCATGTTCATCGTCTTCTCATTTCCGAACAAAATTCCCTTGTCACTCACCATTTCCGCACAAACCATACCTGCACCAAACTCTTTAACAGTCAAACGAAAGGCTGAGTTACAAACACCAGCCATTGGAGCTAAAACAACTCTATTCTTTAACTGGATATCTCCAATTTTAAACATAATCAAACGATCTCCTATTCTTGTGTAGTAGGATCTAACTCTTCCTTTTGGACATTAAGGGTTTTAGCGATCAGGTTTACCATATCTTCCGACGGAGCCCGATTTCCGCGTTCGATTTCACCTAAAACAGAGACAGATACTCCGATTTCTTTAGCTAGCCCTTCTTGTGTAAAGCCTTTTAGTTTTCTAAATGCTCGAATTCGTCTTCCCCATCTATCTGCTTCCATCGCCTGACTCCTTTATCTTTCGGAATTTCACTTAAGATTTGCTTAAACTCTTTTCCCAAAGTAGGATGTATTAACTTTTTATCTATTTCCAAGAGCGGTATTAAAACAAAAGACCGCTCATGCATTCGAGGATGTGGAACAATTAATTGCTCTGTTTCAATATTGTCTTGATTATATAGCAAAATGTCAAGGTCTATTGTTCGGGGCCCCCATTTAAAAAGCCTGATCCTACCTAGTTTTTCTTCTATTTGTAAAATTATTTCCAGCAGCTGAATTGGCGGTTCCGCCGTCTCAATTTCGACAACCATATTTAAAAAAGGAGCCTGGTCTTCAAAACCAACCGGGTCAGTTTCATAAATGGACGACATGTTTGTAATCTGAATCGATTCTCGCCGCTTTAATAAAGAAATAGCCTCTTTTAGATAACCGAACCGATCTCCCATATTGGTTCCTAAAGACAAGTATGCTTTATTGATCATGGACGTCGCCTCGTAATTTCCACAGCTACACTCTCATAGTGCCCAGGAATAGGAGGGTCTGGTTTAATGACTTTAATCGTGCAGGCTTGGACTTTTTCGAACCGGACAAATATCGTTTCAGCAATTTTCTCAGCGACGGCTTCGATTAATTTATATGCCTTTCCTTCCACAATTTCTAAACAAAGCCGGTACACTTCTGCATAATTAACGGTCTCAACTAAATCATCCAGCTCGCCAGCCTTTTTTAAGTCAAGTTCCAGGATAATATCTACATAAAATCTTTGGCCGAGCTTGGTTTCCTCAGTAAAAACGCCATGATACCCGTAAAATGCCATTCGGTTAAGTAAGATTTTATCCATTCATTTTCCTCTTTCCGCATAAAACATCCATTACGTCTACCATTCTTTTAATTTCCTTCACGTCATGAACACGAACTAGCTGGCAGCCTTTTTGAATTCCATAACAAACCGTTGCACCTGTCCCTTCCATTCGCTCTGAGACAGGAAGGTCTAAAATATGTCCAATCATTCTTTTTCTGGAAGTAGCAAGGAGGACTGGATAACCCATCGCAACGAGCTCGTCCAGATGCTGCATCATCAGCACATTTTCCTCAAAGGTCTTGGCAAAGCCGATACCCGGATCCAAAATGATGTGTTCATCCCGAATTCCTGCCTTTTTAGCGATCGCAATGCTCATTCTTAAGTCGTCAAAGGCATCCTTAATAAAATCATGGTATGGCTGTTTCTCCCGGTTATGCATTAAGATGATCGGAACATTATACTGCTTAGCAACTGCAGCTATTTCCGGTTCCTTTTTCGCTCCCCAAATATCATTTATGATGGATGCCCCCGCTTCAACCGCTTTCCTTGCCACTTCTGCCTTATAGGTATCAACAGAAAGAGGAACGGAGATTCTTTTTGTGATGGCCTCTATTACCGGAATAACTCGTTCTAGTTCTTCTTCAGCGGAAACTGGCTCATGCCCAGGCCGGGTTGATTCTCCTCCAATATCTAATAGATCTGCTCCTTCTTGAACAAGGCGGTCCGCATGCTCAACCGCTTTCTCCACACTATTAAATTTGCCGCCGTCCGAAAATGAATCGGGTGTAACATTTATGATTCCCATGATGAGAGTCTTATTTGAAAAATCTAGCTGGTACTTCCCGCATGGAATAACCGCTTGCTGATTCATTTTTTCACCTCTATTTATTCCTGCTACATTCATCATACATAAAAATCGACAAAATAAACAACTTCTTAAAAAGAAAAGTATTCCGAACCGAATCTTCCCAAACAATAATTGCTTTTTCTCACCTTAAAAAAGCCTACCCACATCGTGAGTAGACTTGTCATTTTTATTGTTCATCAAATTGATAGAGCGGAGTACTTAAGTAACGCTCACCATTACTTGGAAGAACAGTTAACACTTTTTTCCCTTTTCCAAGTCTTTTAGCAACCTGAAGCGCTGCACAAATCGCTGCACCTGAAGAAATGCCGCCTAAAATGCCTTCTTCTTTCGCAGCCTTTCTGGCGTATTCAAATGCTTCGTCTGTGGTTACATGAATAATTTCTTCATAAATTTCTGTATTTAAAGTATCTGGAACAAAGTTTGGTCCAAGTCCTTGTAATTTATGAGGACCTGGTTTACCGCCTGATAAAATAGGCGAATCCTTTGGTTCTACAGCAATAATATGAATCCCAGGGTATTTCTCTTTTAATACATCGCCGGCGCCTGTAATCGTACCGCCTGTTCCGATACCTGCAACAAAAGCATCTAACTGAACGCCCATTTGCTCGACTATTTCTTTTCCTGTGGTACTCCGGTGAACTTCTGGGTTTGCTAAGTTTTTAAACTGTTGCGGCATGAAGTAGCTATGTTCATTAGCAAGTTCTTCAGCTTTTTGTACAGCCCCTCTCATACCTTCTGGACCAGGTGTTAGTACAAGCTCAGCCCCATAAGCACGTAAAAGATTCCGTCTTTCCATACTCATCGTTTCCGGCATAACAATTATGGTTTTATAGCCCTTTGCTGCTGCAACCATTGCAATTCCAATTCCCGTATTTCCGCTGGTCGGCTCAATAATTGTATCGCCATCTTTTAAAATACCATCGCTTTCAGCTGCTTCGATCATAGCTAAAGCAATTCTGTCTTTTACACTGCTTCCCGGGTTCATATACTCAAGTTTTGCATATACTTCAGCAGAATCTTCATCCACTAAACGATTTAGTTTTACAATCGGTGTTTCGCCAATTAATTCAGTAATTGAATTCACTATTTTCACCATTTTACTGGCACCTCCGCTATTCCCGACTAATTTTATAGGTTTATTTTGAATTTATCACAATTCCTTAAAAAGTCAATTAAAAACGACTGAAATAAAGGATGTAATTACCAAAATAATGAATAAAAAAAGCCTCCCGCTACCGATCTGACCCTTCCTATTTTTAATATGTAATCTTTGTTTCGAAGCTGCTTTTATAGGAGAAGCTTATTTTTATTTCTGATCGCCGTAAAACCATTCCACTCCTAGTTCATCCCAGAATTCGCTTGCAGATATAGGGGTTTCAATTTGTTCTAAGGCAATTTTTCGGCGAATTTGTTCTTTTACTTCTTCATATTCCCACGTTTGGCCATCGATTTTTTCATGCAGATAAAGGATGGAGTATTCATTCTCCCGTTTGAACGGATCTGACCAGGTTTCAGGTTTCATCTCTGCTAAAACATCCCCATATTCAGATGGAATGGTATGATCTTGAAGCGATACAAACCCGAGACTGCCGCCTTGAGCAGAGGTAAATTCATCAATCGACCGTTCCATTGCTAAAACAGCAAAGCTTGATCCGCCCTTTAACTCCTCAATTGTTTGGTTGGCTTCTTCTTCCGTCTTTACTACAATATGAGCAAGGTGGTACGTATCTTGGATCGAAAAAAGATGCTGATTTTCTTCAAAATAACGCTGCATATCCTCCTCAGGAATAGTCACATCTTTTGTCAGCAATTCTTCTAAAATGATAACCCTTCTAATTTCATCCTTCCATTCGTCCTCATCAAAATTTTCCGAAGGCGCCATCCCATACATAGAATTAAAATAGGTGCTTTCCCTTGTCACTTCTTCTTCGTCTACTTCAATATCATACTCCTTTGCTAGCTGTTCAATCACTTCATCGTTAATTAAATCTTTTAGCGTCATTCTCCCGTATTGCTGTTCTAAGCTATTCATCCATTGTTCACGGGTGATCTCTACAGCCCCAACCTTTGCAACCACTTCCCCTTGCTGCATGGCTGGAGCAGCGGATGAATTTTTATATGAAAAATAAGCAATTGTGAGACAATTCGTTAACAATAATCCAATAATGACAAAGGTAGACAACGGTTTTGGCAAATGTTCCCTCTCCCCAAAAAGAAAACTAGGCAAACACTTTCGACTAGGCTTTAGCGCTGCCTGGTTATCCCTATAAAATTTCCTCTATATTAAATTCTGCATGGTTAAATGATATCTCGTACTTTATTTTGCTTCTTCTAATAATTCTTCAAGTTCTTCTTTAGAGTAGTGATACTTGGCGTTACAAAAATGGCAAGATGCTTCAGCTTCTCCATCTTCTTCAATCATCTCGCGAATTTCTTCTTTCCCTAAACTGATAATGGCGCTTGCAAATCGTTCTTTTGAACAGGTGCATGTGAACTGAATCGGCATTTTTTCTAATACCTTTACGTTTTCTTTGCCTAGCAATTCATCTAATATTTCTTCCGGTGTCAGTCCGCGGTCAATCATAGTCGATATAGGGGGAATTTTGCTTAGTCTTTGCTCGATAAAACGGATCGTTTCTTCCTCACAATTGGGCAGAAGCTGTAAAATAAATCCCCCGCTCGCTTTTATTGAGTTATCAGGATTAACTAAAACCCCCACCCCGACAGATGAAGGGGTTTGTTCCGATGTAACAAAATAATAGGTGAAATCATCGCCAAGTTCTCCAGAGACAAGCGGAACTTGGCCTGAAAAGTTTTCTCTCAAACCTAAATCTTTTACGACCGTTAAGGTTCCATCTGTTCCAACGGCGGCACCAACATTTAGCTTCCCTTGCTCATTTCTTTCCTCAATATGGGTTTGCGGATTTGTTACGTATCCCCTTACATCACCCTTAGCATTACTATCAGCTAAAATGACACCTATGGGACCTTTCCCCTCAATTTTTACCGTTAATTTTGCTTCTCCTTTTAACATTGCACCCATCATAACGGCGGCAGTCATTGTTCGTCCTAATGCAGCGGATGCAGTAGGCCAAGTATGATGGCGGCTTTGCGCTTCTGAGACTGTTTCCGTTGAAGAAACCGCATATGCTCGTACTTGTCCATCAAACGCCAGCGCTTTAATTAAATAATCATTCATCTTCTGTTAACACCTCAAGTAGTTTTATTTATTTTTTAGACTCTCCATATTTCTCTCATAAATAAGGCGTAATCCCTTTAAAGTAAGAAAAGGATCTACAATATCAATAACATCGCACTCTTCTGAAATTAAATTAGCTAATCCGCCTGTTGTAATCACAGTCGGATTTTGATGACTCTGTTTTTTCATTCTGGATACAATACCTTCTACCTGACCAACGTACCCATATAATATACCCGATTGCATCGCAGAAACTGTATTTCTTCCAACAATTTGGTCGGGTTTGGCAATTTCAATTCTTGGCAGCTTTGCCGCTTTTGAATAGAGAGCTTCGGTTGATATACTGATCCCCGGAGCAATCGCACCACCGCAATATTGCTTATGCTCATCAATATAACAATATGTAGTAGCTGTGCCAAAGTCGACGATAATGAGGGGGCTTCCATAGTCATGAATCGCTGCTACCGCATTAACAATCCGGTCAGCACCCACTTCTTTCGGGTTATCATATTTTATATTAAGTCCTGTTTTTACACCCGGACCGACTACTAACGGATCAATGTTAAAATACTTCACACACATTCTCTCTAACGAAAACATGATTGGAGGAACAACAGAGGAAATGATAATTCCATCTATATCTGAAAAGGATAGACCTGAGTGGTCATATAAACCCTTAATGATCATGGCATATTCATCTTCGGTTTTATGTCGGTTCGTTTCAACTCTCCAATGATATTTCAAATGATCCCCTTCATAGACCCCTAATACAATATTCGTATTTCCCACATCCAAGACAAAAATCATATGCAAATATCCTCACTTTACTTATTCATTTTTAAAATAATGTTTTTAATTCTGAATTAGATGACTGTCTAGCTCCAGCGCCTTCTCCAACAAAAAGCTAAAGTTTTCACCTCGTCTTAGCATATTCCAAGAAGATTACTTACAGCTCGGCGCAAGACTAGATGTCGTTTCTAAAGATTGTTTTTCATGTTGAAATCAGTTGCCTTACTGCCAACATCATACCATATTTTTATTTTTGGATGACAGTGAGTCAACCTATGTATTGAGACACATTTTAATAAATCAAATTGTGAGCTAACACAAAGAGCCAGGTTTCACACTTTTCTCGTGGAAACCTGGCCCTTCTTTAATTTGCAATGTTATTTATTTTCGTCTTCATCCTTGGAATCTTGAGATGTTTCATCATTTTCATTGACAGAGGTATCTTCTTCAGCCTCTTCGTCTTTTTTGCCGATATTAACGGTCATATCATCTATAGACACTGATTTGTTTTCACGATTAGGAAGTGTTCCATGATCGAGTAAATGCTTAATTTGTTCAGCATCTAATGTTTCTACCTCAAGCAGTGTATTTGCCACTAAATCAAGCTTATCACGATTTTCTGTTAAGATTTTCTTCGCTCTCTCATAACAATCTTTAATGATACGTTGAATTTCTAAGTCAATTTCATAAGCAATCGCATCTGAGTAGTTTTGATCGTTATTGAAATCTCTGCCTAAGAAAACATTTCCGCCTTGAGATTGGCCAAATTGAAGCGGCCCTAATTTTTCACTCATGCCGTACTCGGTAACCATGCTTCTTGCAATTCCAGTCGCACGCTGAAAGTCGTTATGGGCACCGGTACTGACTTCACCAAACACGATTTCCTCTGCAACCCGGCCTCCAAGTAATCCAGTGATTTTATCAAGAAGTTCTGGCTTCGTCATGAAGTAACGGTCTTCTTTTGGAAGCATAACCGCATAACCGCCAGCTCGGCCGCGAGGAACAATCGTTACTTTATGAACAATGTCCGCATCATCCAGTACAACCCCAATAATCGTATGACCGCCTTCGTGGAAGGCAACAATTCTTCTTTCTTTTTCCGAAATAACACGGCTTTTCTTCGCTGGACCAGCAATAACACGATCCGTTGCCTCATCTATATCGGACATATCAATTTTCTTTTTATTATGTCTGGCTGCAACAAGCGCAGCTTCGTTTAACAGGTTCTCTAAGTCTGCACCGGAGAATCCTGGTGTACGAGAAGCAATTGCTTTTAGATCAATGGAATCGTCTAAAGGCTTATTACGGGCGTGAACCTTTAATACTTCTTCACGGCCTTTTAAGTCAGGTCGATCGACTGTAATTTGGCGGTCAAAACGTCCAGGTCTGAGTAAGGCTGGGTCCAAAATGTCAGGTCGGTTGGTAGCGGCAATAATAATAATTCCTTCATTGGCACCAAAACCGTCCATTTCAACGAGTAATTGGTTAAGGGTTTGTTCACGTTCATCATGTCCCCCGCCAAGACCAGCTCCACGCTGTCGTCCTACTGCATCAATTTCATCGATAAAAATGATACAAGGCGCGTTTTTCTTGGCATTCTCAAATAAGTCGCGAACACGAGAAGCACCGACACCGACAAACATTTCAACGAAGTCTGAACCGCTTATCGAGAAGAAAGGAACTCCTGCTTCCCCTGCTGCAGCTCTTGCGAGTAAGGTTTTACCTGTTCCAGGAGGTCCGACAAGCAAGATCCCTTTAGGAATACGGGCACCGACACTAGCAAATTTACGAGGGTCTTTGAGGAAGTCAACCACTTCCACAAGTTCTGCTTTTTCTTCATCTGCACCGGCAACATCTTTAAAACGAACCTTTTTCTTTTCTTCGTTATAAAGCTTAGCCTTACTTTTACCGAAGTTCATGACACGGCTGCCGCCGCCTTGCGCCTGGTTTAGCAAGAAGAAGAATAAAATAAAGATAATGATGAATGGAATCATAGTGGTAAAGAATGAAACCCATCCACTTTGCTCTTCAGCTTGTAAGACCTCGACTTCTGTGTCTGTTTCAGCAGCTGCTCTATTTACCATTTCAATTGTTGCACTATCAATGGGAACATACGTTACGAAAAATTGATTTTCCGCATCCCCTTCAAGTTGCCCTCGCACCTCATATACTCCACGCTCGGGCTGCATAGAGAAATTTTCGACCTCGCCCGCATCTAGGTAGGCGATGAATTCATCATATTTAAGACTTTTTGTTGGTTCATTATTATTGTTGAAAAAACTAACAACGCCAATAATGACCAAAAATATTAATAAATAAAAGATGGTGTTACGGAAGATCCGGTTCATCTCTTACCTCCTCCCATGGGAAACAAACTATATTCAATAGTATCATAGAGAATATTGACAGTACAATGATTTGAATTGATTCGAGTAACGATTATCCATTTATCGGAAAGCATGAAATTAGTATGAGTTAATCGTTATTTTGATATACTTCAGGTTTTAATACACCTATATAAGGTAAATTCCTGTATTTCTCCGCGTAATCTAGGCCATAGCCTACTACGAATTCATCAGGAACAATAAAACCAACATAATCAGCCTGAATATCTGCTTTTCTCCCAGTTGGCTTATCTAACAGGGTAACAATTTTAATCGACTTAGCCTTCCGATAACGGAAGAGTTCCACTAAATAGCTTAAGGTTAAACCGCTGTCAATAATATCCTCAATAATAAGAATGTCTCTTCCTTCAACTGAAGTATCAAGATCCTTTAAGATTTTAACTTCACCAGAGGAAACCGTAGAGTTTCCGTAGCTTGATACGTCCATGAAATCCATCTCTAAATGGGTGTCTATACGTTTTAATAAATCACCCATGAAGAGCATCGCTCCTTTTAATACACCAATCGCTAAAGGAAAGCGATCCTGATAAGCTTCTGTAAGCTGACCTGCCAGTTCAGCAATTTTTGCTTGAATTTCTTGCTCTGATATTAAGACTTTTTCAATATCTTGTCTCATGATGGCGTCCCCTATCTATATCGGAGTATGTATATTGCTTCTTTAGAATCTCTTGCCTCATAACATGATTTTTTCAAACCTGGCACCCATATTATGTTTCCCAATCGATCTGTTACAATTGGCCAAACTTTTCTTTGCTGCATTGGAATTTTTTGATCAATAAATAATTCCTTAATTTTTTTGTGGCCATTTAGCCCCAACGGCTTGATTCGGTCCCCATTCCTTCGTGTTCTGACAATCAGGGGTATTTCGGTGCCTTCGGCTAAACGAAAAATAGTAAGGGAATTTTGTTCTGGTTCTGGATCTTCTAAAACCTTCTCAAAGGAAAGATAGCCACCATTAGGTAATAATATAGAATCTCCCGGTTTGAGATGGTACTCGTAAGTTTCCTCTTTTTCATTCTCGTATGTAAAGATCCCGTCATCATAGGAACGAATGAAATAAAGGCCTTTAGGAAGATATACAGTTCCAGAGGGATGCTGACCTTTGAACAAATGCAGGATCTGTTCAATATGTACGGCAGACAAATTAGAGGGTACTTCCTTATAAAGATAGTTTAATATTAGATGAATCCCTCTTCTTTGTAAAGGTTGAGGTAATTGCAAATACTTCTCTACGGAGATCGTAAACAAGCCTGCTTTTTTCCTTTTCACTACTTTATTCAAATACTCGTCTGTTAATACCTGCAGATAAGCCTCATCCTCCATAAGCTCTTCACTAAAACGCTGAAATTGTTTAGAAACCTCAGGATTCTCATTTTTTAAAGCAGGCAGTACTAAATGTCTAAACCGATTTCTTGTATAATCCAATTTTTCATTCGTCGGATCTCTGCGCGGCACTAGGTCATGGGTAAGGCAATAGTCTTCAATTTCCTTTTTATCCACCGCTAAAAACGGGCGAATAATGTGACCATTCGCAAACGGTCTTTTATAGGGAATTCCGCTTCTGCCTTTCATCGTGCTGCCCCGCGTCAGACTCATTAGAATCGTTTCAATCTGATCATCACCATGATGGGCAAGCACAAGCTTGGAAGCCTTGTATTGATTCATAACCTCTTTAAAAAATGAATATCGGCAAATTCTTGCAGCATTCTGTGAACTTAGCTTTTCCCGTTCTAGAAAACCTGTTACATCAATTCGTTTTCCTTCAAATGGGATTTTTAAAGTTTTACAAAATTCTTCAACATAAAGCAGGTCTTCATAAGATTGTGATCCTCTAAACATATGGTCGACATGAGCACAAACTAAATCTATTTGGTATTGTTGCCTATGTCTATGTAAAAAATGAAGTAAGGCAAGTGAATCAGGCCCTCCTGATACACCCGCAACTAAGATGTCTCCGCTTTCAATAAGCGTATGTTTTTGAATAAAAGAATGAACCTTTTGATCAAACATGTCATCGTCCTCATTTTGGATATAATCGTGTACACAGTTCCTGAGGATCATATACCAAGAGTTTGTTGATTAATACATATGTTCATTCAAATGAATGTAACGTATGAATATCGTACCATTCCCTTTCCGGAAGGGCAAAAGATAGCCTGTTTTTTTATCCATTTTTCACAAATTGTTCAAAAGATGCCTGTTGAAATCTACCCGCCCATTATTTCATAGACAAGGTATAAGGTATAAAAAGCCGCTACAACTGCCACAAGCAATACGGTTTCAAGAAAAGATCCCACTTTGCGTTTTTTTCTTTTTTGATAACGTGAAGGGGGTGAGTTTTGAGCTGCGTTAGCTGGATTATTTAAGATGCCAGCTGTATTTGCCGCGACAGAGATTTGTTTTTGGGATTTACAGGTAAGCAGTGCTTTCCTCATCTCTAAGGCTGATTGGAATTCCCCTTTAATTGCTTTTACCAGAATAGCTTCAAACGGTCTTAATTCCTTTATACCTTCTATCTTCTTCTTAATTATACTTAATGAGCCTCCTTTTTTCTCAAAACGTCCTCCATAATAGACAGTAAGGATGACCATCACAACTGCAAAAAGATCGTAACTCGGCTCTGCCTTTCTAGAACCAAGGCCCCAATAGCCCCGATCATAGAATTCCGTAAATTCCTTAATTGATCTGCCGATTTGAGTGGTGCCGCCCACATCGACACATCTGATTCTTGGCGGAGGTCCTGACACCATTAAATTTTCAGGCTTCAAATCCCCGAACACCCAGCCTAACTGATGGAGTTCATGAAGATCGTTAAGGAGCTGGATAATGAGCACCATAATCCACGAGGAACCCCGCTCCTGAATAAAGCCAATCATATCTTTTCCTTTTATATATTCCATCGTGTAAAAAGGGATGGAAATACCTCTCACTTCCCAATCGTCGACATCGTACAAAGAAGGTCCGAGGGTAGACCCTTGGACCTTCGCTAATGCTTTCAATACATTTACTTCTGAGGCTACTATCGATGTTTCCGTGCTTAATTTAATAGCTACTGCTAAATGTCCGCTTGTTTCAGCAAGGTAGACGGTTCCGTTTGCACCGAAACCCAGTTCCTTTTTTATTCTATATGTTTCTTGATGCCACTTTCCTTGAATGACCGTACCAGGAGGAAGCTTAAACGGACTCTTCATAGTAGGATTCATCGTCATTTCTCCCTAATAATCCTTTTAAGCTTGAACGTTTTGGTTTAAATTGTTGAATAGCTTCCCTAATCGCAGGTCCTGTTGGTGTTATGCCTCCAACCGATAGCTTGGAAAATACACTTGTTAATGATTCGAGCTTAGGCGTCCAATCCAACAATTTTTCGACATCATTCCTTTTCCCGGGAAATACATAAAGTGAAAATAAGTTATTTCCCATCCGTGCGTTTAGGCTTAAAGATAGGTCCAGCAATGCTTCTTTAACGGTTGGCAGTTTGTGTTTCATACTTGCAGACGTATCGACAAGAATCAACACTTCAAGGTCTACTGTTTCTCCAAGCTCGTCCACAACCTCCATAACTTCTCCTCTTTTTTCAGGCGGCAAACTTTCTAAAGTTTGCGAACGGCCTAAAATCTGCTGTAATTCTTTATTAACAACTCCCTGAATCGTTTGTGTCATCGCTTTTCTCGTTACCATCTGAACCGTTTGCGATAAGCTTTGAGAATATACAACCTGACTGACTCCTCCGCCTGAAAGAGCAATTTCCTCAATCTCCTTCATTCCGGATTCATCAATGACATCATTCTCCATAACACCAATGACATTTACTGTTATACCCTCTTCATTAGCTAAAGCAGCCATAGCAATCGGGTCTTCTCCATGATTGGAGCAACCGTCGGTTATCAGCAAAATTTGCTTTAAAGTACCTGGTTTCATCGTTCTCCCTCCAACAAATTGTTGTTACCATCTTCGACCGATTGAAGGAGAAATATACGTAAACCCTGTCAAATCACCCCTTAAGAACTAGTTATAAAGCTTTCCTTTTTGTTATATTCAGTGGTATTGCTGCCCACTTTGGCGTATTATGCTGAAGCTTTGCTACAATGATGGTCATGTCATCCTTGATCTCACCTGTTCCTGAACGTATAACCTCCTCCATAATTAAATCGGCAATTTCTTGCGGCTCATCGGTTTGCAGTTCCTTCAATTTTCGTTTCATCCATAATTCATAGTTCTCCACGTGACGAGGACCTTCAAATACCCCGTCACTCATCATCACTAACAAGTCGCCAGCTTTAAGCTGTTCTGAAACCACGTCAACCTCGAATTCTTGAATAATACCAATCGGAAGGTTACTGGCCTGAATCTTTTTCACTTGGTTTCCTCTTTTTATAAAACTAGGGGTTGAACCGATTTTTAAAAACCTTGAACTTGCATCCTGGAGATCAATGATAGCCAGATCAAGCGTTGAAAAAATTTCATCTGTTGTCCGCAGCGATAAGATAGAGTTCACCGATTTAATTGCAACTTTTTCTTCTATTCCGGAAAGAAGAATCTTTCTTAACAGCTGAAGCGTTTCATTACTTTCATGGTGAGCCCGTTCTCCATTCCCCATCCCGTCACTAATAGCAATCGCGTATTTGCCCATTCCTAGCTCAATGGTAGAATAACTGTCGCCTGAAACGAGTCCCCCATCTTTTGCGGCATGGGCAACTCCTACAGAAACCGTAAATCTTTTCGACGATCGGAAGATTACATGTATATCTCCTCCTAAGAATAGCTGCTCTTTTTGCTGAACCACAATATTCTCTCCGCAAATATCGGAGAGGAGAGGGGCAATGAGTTTTTCACATTCACCGTTTGCATAGTTGCTTGGAACCGTCATTTCAATATCTACATTCCCTTGTGTAAGACTGAAAATCTCGACTTGGCTAACATCAAGTCCGAATGATTGAAGGGCATCTAAAATTTGCTCTTCTTGTGCTTCGTGATTTTCTCTTTCCCGCTGAATTTCCCTCGCAAAATTCCCCATTACCTCGGAAACACCCTGCAGCTGATTCGCCACAAGCTTCCGGCTCTCTTTCACCTGTCTTTTTAGCTTTTGATTAGCCTGATAAAAGCTTAATTCATGTCTGATAGCTTCAATAACCTGATTAGACCGGGTACAGTGCTTGGACCAATCTCGTTTTACTTTTTGCGAAAGTTGTCCATCATTGTTTTCTAAATCCTGCATAATTTTACTCATGCCATCATAGGTTGTATTAAAGTTCTTGGCCCAGCAATAATCTTTTTTAAAGCAGGTTTGACACGTTTTTTCCGTAACATTACTTAAAAAATAATCAAGCTCTTTATTCTCATCCTCCTCATCTCCGATTTCGTTTTGTTGAAAACTATGGGACAATGCCTCAAACACAGCCGAAAATTGGTTTACTCTTTTAGCGGTCACATCCCTTACTTTTCTCATATAAAGCTGCTGTTCATGAGCGTACTCAGTCGTCCCTGGAATATATTTTGCAATCCGGCTCGTTAATACCTTTGGCGTTAAGAAAAACAACACGATCGCTGCAAAGGATTCATACAAACTTTTTACAAGGGTTCCTTCCCCTTGACCGTACATTCCAATTAGTAGGGTTGAAATAAAGAGACCTATGGCGACGCCCGGTTTCTTTCCTTCCTTCAGTAACCCTCCTAACAAACCTGAAAATGCGAGGAGACTCATATGAAAGAAACTGGAGATGTTGGCAAGGCTGAAAATTAATCCCGTTACGACACCCACGGTCGACCCGACAGTTGCTCCGGCTACAAAGGCAAAGATTAATACCAGATACCGGGACATAACATGTTCAATAGAAACTCCATACAAAGTCCATCCGATTGTTCCTGTCATAACTGACGCCAGCAGAATAATGAGACATACAATTTCTTCGGTTTTTAATGCCTGTTTTCGCTTTTTAACCGCGAGAAGCGGAATACTTTGAAGGAAAATTAACGTTAAGATAAAGGCTAAACAGCCTTCGACCGAACCCATCATAATATCGTACAAGGAGATAAAACCATTGTTAATAAAGGCCGCTGTTATTTTACCTATTAAAGTAAAAGTAAAGATCGCTAACGGTAAAGATCGGTATGGATTCCTTTTTCCTTGCTTTGTTATTTTGAAAAATAGGAGAAAGGCAAGAGAGAGGAGAAAGGAATGAGCTGTATGCCCAAATGAAATTGTAATGGCGCCACTCACCACTCCTATTAAAGCAATCGGAGCATGCTGCTTTTTCAGCATTAATACGGCAGCAAAGAATGGCAAACTAAATGGCGTCAGCTGGGATAAAATAAACGCTCTTCCTAATAAGAAGCCAATAATAAAAATAAGAAGACCCTTTTGAATAAATAAAACTTCGCTTTTCTTTAGGAGAAATTCCATACCTTTTGAGAATCTGGCCCTCGTCTGATTCATGTTGATGTTCTGAACAGGTTCTACTAAATTACGTTCCGCCTTTTCCATTTTCTCAACACTCCTTCTTCGTTTATCGTTCTGTTCATTATAAAAGGGACAAGTCTCAAAGTTTGTCAAAATGACAGAATGACTCCAAAGAATCGTTCGACCTTTTTCATTAAAAACACAGATAAGTGGACAAGGGATCTTAAAAATTGGACTCTCTTTTTATCCTGTTTATTGATAAAGGTAAGAGAGTTACTTACAGGGACGGCTTGAACTGCATGGAAATTCGGGCTTTTTGGGTACTCGCGGCAGTCGGACATATTTCGAAGTCTATTTAATTTTGTGACAAATTTTTTTGGGGTTGACAGTATTGCTTTCTCTCAGTAAGATAAGTCTTGTGTGATTTTTTTGGCGGCGTAGCTCAGCTGGCTAGAGCGTACGGTTCATACCCGTGAGGTCGGGGGTTCGATCCCCTCCGCCGCTATATAGAAAAGCGAAAGGGCCTACGCCCTGCAGCTAGACAAAGAAAAGCGGAAGGGCCTTACTCTTCAGCAAACAAAGGAAAATTGAACACGTCCTATTATCTGGCCCGTTGGTCAAGCGGTTAAGACACCGCCCTTTCACGGCGGTAACACGGGTTCGAATCCCGTACGGGTCACTACGCAAAACCCCCATGCAATCGATGCATGGGGGTTTTATTGTGTTTATTAGCTCTGTAGTTCAATCTCTAGAGGCAAAACTATATCGTTACAAAAAGACAATAAAAAAGACTTAAAGCTCAGTTTCCTGGGCTTAAGTCTTTGTTCCGCACCTTAATATAACACAAACATCCTAATATATGTTATGAGACAGCAAGTTACCCTCTTCTAGCACCTCTTCCGCCACGTTTGGATTCTGTGTGGCGTTTTAAAGAAGACAATCGATCTTCACTATCCTTTAAAAAGCGAGCCATTTTTTGTTCAAAGTTTTCCGTTCTGGCCCGATCATTTTTTGGTCTATCATTTCTTGGACGGTCATTTCCGCGTGGTCGTCCTCCGCGTGGCGGTGCCGGACGGTCAATCGCCTTTTTAATGGAAAGGCCGATTTTTCCATCCTTTTCAACGTTGATAACTTTTACCGTTACCTCGTCATCTACTTTTAGGTGTTCATTGATGTCTTTCACATAGTTGTCGGCAACCTCACTTATATGGACAAGACCTGTAGAGCCATCCGGCAACTCTACAAATGCTCCAAAGTGAGTAATGCCTGTTACCTTACCTTGTAACTTGCTGCCTACTTCAATTGACATAAAAAAGTGTTTCCTCCTTAAAGATTTAAAAGATCACAGTTATAATATATTATATAAAAATCGAGAAATAAGTGTCAATTAGAGCCACTTTCTTCTTCCTCTGGCAGATCGAAAATAATCTCATTGTCGTCTGAAAGGTAATAATATTTTCTAGCGAGCTGGCCCAAATATTCATCATCATTCAGCTTTTGAATTTGTTCCTCGAGAATCGTTTGATCCTCTTGCATTTTCTCTAATTGGGCTTCTAGTTTTTGCAATTCCTTCTGTTTTTGCTCAACGGCGGAGGCTTGTGAGAAAATGGAAGATATCAGATAGCCCGTTAGCACACAGGCGAAAATAAAAAATACCGTTAGTCTTCTCACTAAATATTTTTTCTTTTTCGCGTTTTGTTGAGATACCACTGCACGTTCTTGTACATATTGTTCATGAATTGTAGTAACCTTCTTCTTTTTCAAATCGGCCCCCATTTCCTCACCTCCTAAAATAAATCTCTTAAAGTAATAATCAATTATAGTGTACGTCCATAACACCCAAAGAGCAAGGGTTGACTCTTATATTTATATAAAAATTTAACCATATAGAAACGAATGACTGCCGCTTGCTTGTCTACTTTTTGCGTTTGTCCTTCACCTTTTTTATATAGTGAAGTATAGTATTCTTACTTTTTTTCAAAAATCCTGCCACTTTGGCATAAATCTTTTCGACGGATTTTGTTGCCTTTTTCGGAAGTAATCCCCATAAAGAGACAAAGATCCACTTAATTGGCAACAGTACCACCTTTAAAATCCATAATAGGAGGGATCCAATCCGCTTGGCAAGGGTCAAAAGACCTTTTCCGACAAAAACCACGACAGAGATCAAGAAAATAATAAGGGACTTGATTGGCTGAAAGATTAGATGGGTAAAAGCTTTGACCAACAGTCTCCAAAGATGAACAACTAATTGTATCATGCTTTCAAGCAGCCTGTTATATATTTTTTTCATAAGGCTTTGGTAGGCAGCGAAACCGCATAGGATCGCAAGGAACAAATAAAATCTCAGCTCACCGTGATTAACGATAAATAGGACATAAAAAATAAGGAGCGTCTGGACAATCCAAAAAAGAAGATCGTTCATAAAGACGATCCACCTTTTTCTTTTACCCCGTTTTAAAAAGCGATTATACGTATCCAATGCGATCCCAAAGCAGCTGCCCATCCCGATCATGGCCAGCAGCGTGTAAAATTGGGTAGAGAGCGTCATTTGAACAACTTGCTAAAGAACCCTTTAGCCTTATCCCCAGACTGCTGATCTATATATTCTAGGTCAAAGACCTTTCCTTTAATCGATACAATACCCTTATCTACATCTAAGTTTTTCATTTGAAGATTTTGCCCGCGAATGGAGAGAAACCCCATTGATGTTTCTAATAGAAATTCTTCATTATCAAAGCTTTCTACTTGTTTAACCCCTGTAATATCTAGTACTCTTCTGCCTCTCATTATCACTTCATGGTCTGGTTGAGAGGAATTTTTAATTGATTGATCAAAATTTTGGCTCACTCTACTCCCTCACTTTCAAAAGGATGATTACCTTTGTAGGCACTTGTCCACATGGTTTTGTTACTATATGTATGTGGACCTTAAAGGGAATAGAACAAGCCATTCTATTTTCTTATTCTTCGTTTAACCGTTTTTCAGAGATAACCGTATATAACTGATCTGCCTCTTCTTTTCTAGCGTTTTCTTTGATTTCATTTACTTGAACCGTTACTAGTTTTTGCCCAAAGCGAATGGAAAGTTCATCGCCTACCTTCACAACTGTGCTGGCTTTTGCTTCATTTCCGTTGATGGAAATCCGCCCTTGTTCTGCCACTTCTTTGGCCAACGTTCTTCTTTTTATAAGTCGTGAAACTTTTAAAAATTTATCTAACCTCAAAACTATTTCCTCCTCATCAATCGATTTAATACCCTTGCTTTTCTATTCTTTTCGCCTCGTCCCAAAATGCATCGAGCTCGTCCAACGTAAAGTCCTTAAATGATTTTCCAGATTGCTTGACTCTTTCTTCAATATGCCGGAACCTCTTTATGAATTTTTCATTGGTCATTCGCAACGCATCTTCGGGATGGATTTTTGATAGCCTCGCTACATTAATACTGGCAAATAATAAGTCTCCTATTTCTTTAGCCAATTTGCTGCGATCGATTTGTGGCGCGTTCAATTCTGTTTCTATTTCCGCTATTTCTTCTTTTACTTTCTCAAGGGCTGGTCCCGCTTCTTCCCAATCAAACCCTGCTTTGCCTGCTTCCTTCTGCAGCTCGTACGCTTTTAATAGGCTAGGCAGGCTTTTCTCAATCCGATTTAATATCGATGTTTCCCGCTCCTCTTGATTCTTTTCCCCGGCCTTAATATCCTGCCAGTTCGATATCACTTCATCGACGCTCTTAACGTTCTTTTCCCCAAAAACATGAGGATGACGTCTAACCATTTTACTGCTGATCGAGGCGATAACGTCGCGTATGGTAAAATGCCCCTCATCCTCACCGATTTGTGCATGAAGCAGAACTTGCAGGAGCACATCACCAAGCTCCTCAATCATCCCATCCACATCTTCTTCATCGATTGCATCTAACAGTTCGTAAGCCTCTTCAATTAAATAAGGTTTTAATGTGATATGAGTTTGCTTTTGGTCCCATGGACAGCCTCCTGGTCCTCTAAGAGCTGCGATAATTCTTTTGAATGTAGCAAACTGATTATATAAAAGCTCTTCATTTTGAACAGGCGGTACGTAGAGGCTGGTTAAATTATGAAAAATTGGTTCATGATCTAATTCAAATAGAGGAACAGTTCGAACTTCTTCCTTTTCCATACCCGCATAAGCAACGACCTGGACCCGATAATCATGCGGTAAAAGCTCTAATAAAGTAAGCTTCACATGAGAAGCCACAAATACATCATAAACCTGGCCGATGATCTGGTGTTTCCTTAAATCAATTTCATCTCCTTGCAGAGTTGCCGCGTCTAACAATTGAAAACCATCAATCGGATCGACCTGAATTGCCTGAAACATGGCATCTAAAAAGCTTTGTCCGCCTTTAATCTCAACCTGAATTCCTTTTTGTTTCTGCCCAGCTAATAACAGCTCCACTGTTTTTTCTGCTACAAGAGGATGACCTGGCACACAATAGAGAACTTCGTGGGTTTCGGCTTCTTTAAAAAGTTCTGTGACAATTTCTTCATAAACCGAATCAAACTGATCATGTTTTTCATAAATGGCATCAAAGCTTGTATAGGTGAAACCTTCTTTTTCTAACTCCTGTACAACAGGATGTTCTTTTGTTCTTAAGAAAATATGTTTAGCCTGTTTTAGTAGTTTATAGATTCCTAAGGGCAGCTGGTTGAGATCGCCTGCTCCCAATCCCGCTACTATTATTTTCCCATTCATACACATACTCCTTATTTACGCAAAGTAAAAAGTTTAAAAAATCCTTTCCCTTTTGGAAATGCATGCAGCTCTTCTTTTGAGAACACCTCCAGCTGCATTAATAACCATAGATACACGGCAGCCCCTGCAATACTTGAGATAATTGCCTGAAAAGCAGAATTTGCCCGATAGCTGTCGGAAAACCAGTCGGCAGATTGCATAATGATGAGCGAGATTAAAACTGTTGCGGCCATTCCGGCTAAGGCGGTTCCTATTTTTTTAATAAAGGCAGAAGATGCCTTTAGTTTATATCCTTTAACTGATAGTAAACGAATTATTCCCACTGTAAGCAAAATCAGAATAGATACCGTACTGATGGCTGCACCTAACGTTCCAAATAGTGGAATGAACAAAAAGTTTAAAATGACTTTTCCTAAAAACACACTGATACTAAGCCAAATTAAAGGGCGATGTATGCCTAATCCTTGCATAATCGCAAATCCGGTGATACTGATTGAACCAAGAACAACTGAAGCTGAAAGAACCGTTAATACGTCAGTTCCTTCTGCGGTTTGAAAAAGCATTTCATTGAGTGGTTCCATTATTAAAGCATATCCAACTGTTGCGGCCATGCCAACAACAACACTCACCTTTACGGAGAGCTGAATATATTTTTTAATTTCGTTATGTTTTTTTTCTGATTGCAATTTAGCAAGACCCGGTACAAGCGCCAGGGAAAAGGAAGTTGCCAAAACGACGCCAAGCTGAATTAAAGGCTGCCCCCTGTCATAAATTCCTTTTAATTCCTTTGAACGGAACGGACTTTCCCCTCCAGCCAATAAAAGCTGATAAAGCTGCAATGAGTCTGCAAGCTGTAAAAAAATAAAAAGCAATGTATTTAATGAAAAAATAATACCTAGTCCAATAAACGATTTCATGAAGCTCCAGTCAATCCGCAATCCAGCCCACCTAATCCAATTTTTCCAAGGAGAATAAATCGCCAAAATAAATAATGCCATGATTCCCCCTGTGATGGAACCAAATACCGCGGCATTCCCTACCTCATAAAGATCACGATGAGCTTTTGTTAAAAGTAAGGCCCCAATTAAAATCGTAGCCACTCTGACTAATTGCTCACCAATCAATGATAAAGCCGTTGGAACCATGTTTCCCTTCCCCTGGAACAGACCTCTTTGCATCGAAATAAAAGGGAATAGCAGGAATAAATAAGCTAATGTCTGAAAGAGAGGAGCTAACTCTTGATCCTTTATCCAATTGGCTAAAAGCGGCGATCCATAATATAAAATCAAAAATCCTGATAACCCAATTACGCATAATCCTAAGAATATACTAATAAAATCCTCTTTCTTTCTGGTCCCTTCCGCATAAAGCTTCGATATAGCCATTGGAAATCCAAACATCATAAATGCTACAATCAGCCCATAAAAGGGATATACTTGCTGGTATATATAAAAACCGCGGTCCCCAACCATATTTTGAAAAGGGACACGATAACCGGCACTTAAAATTTTTGTGATAATGCCAGCCACAGAAAGGATGAACGCACCCTTTACCCACGGATTCATTCTCGACATAAAAATCTCCTACTCAATTCGACTCATGTTATTTGATTATAGCACAGAGCCCGATAATCAAAACCCAAGAACTGAAGATACGGAGGATATTAAAAAAGAAAGAGAGGCAGCGCATTCCGCTGCCTCCTCTTATGATTATTGTTCCATTTGTCTTGCTAAAAACCCAGCTGCTGTTTCTACAGCTTTTTGCTCGACTTCTCCTACTGTACCGTCTTTTGAGAAAATAATAACTGCACCTATTGGGTCGCCATTGGCTACAATAGGTCCAACTGTATAAGAGTTAAGTGTTTCTTCATGGCCATCAACTAAAGATACTTCACTTTGTGTTGTTACAAGAACGGAACTTCTTTCATCCATAATTTTTTCGACCATTTCACTGATGTTTTTATTCATGTATTCCTTCTTTGATCCCCCTGCAACGGCAATGACCATATCACGGTCACATATAATAACAGGGTTTCCTAAGCTATCAAACAAGGCTTCAGCATATTCTTTAGCAAAATCACTCAACTCACTAATTGGAGAATATTTCTTTAAAATAACTTCACCGTCACGATCTACGAAAATCTCCAGCGGATCTCCTTCTCTAATTCTTAGAGTTCTGCGAATTTCTTTTGGAATGACAACTCGTCCTAAATCATCAATACGTCGAACGATACCAGTTGCTTTCATCTTATGCTGCCTCACTTTCATCTGTTGGATAAGTTGGTAAGAAATGATTTAACTTACTTCAATTTCTTTTCCTATTTGCCCTTAGTATTTTTCATATGGAAAGTTCTATACATTTCACAACATTTTTTTCTCTACTTTAAAAACTTTGGAATAGACGGTACAGCTATCCAATTCTAGTAGAGTAACCTAAAACAGCGGTTTAAAGCTGCTTTTGGCCAAGCCGGATTCCATAATTATGAAATGTAACAATTATTTACCCATTTTTCTAATCAGTAAACATTGTTTAATTACATGTATGTTACACTTTTATTTCAATTTCCATTTTTACGAAACATAATTCTCTTGCTTAAGGGCATCTGACATTCCAATGATGACTTTTTCAAGCAGCGCAAACCAATCTTTCGTTTCCTGGCCATGAAGATACAAAACAACTTTTAATTGATTTCCTTCCATTCCGAGTCCTACTTTCCTTCCAAGCGAGCTTGTCATTAAGAATAGTTTTTCTCCATTAATTAGCTGACTTCCCTGCTCAGACACAAGAATAGTAATTGAATCCTTCACTTGCTTAATAGATTCCAGCTGAATCAATCCCGCCCGAACCTTTATTTCGGAAATGGTAAAGAGCCTTTCAACCTCCATTGGATAGTCGCCAAACCGGTCCACCATTTCTTCTCTTAATTCTTCAATCTCCTCAAAGGTTGAAAGATTGCGGAATCTTTTATACATCTCGATCTTCTGCTTCCCATCCGTAATATAAGCATCCGGAATATAGGCATCAATCTCTAGATCAATCTCAACTGTTCTTTTTTCCTGTTTTGTATGATCACGGCCTTTTCTTTCCTCTATTGCTTCTCTTAACATATCCGAGTAAAGGTCAAATCCGACTGAATCAATAAAGCCATGCTGTTGTGCTCCTAATAAATTTCCTGCTCCGCGGATAGATAAATCGCGCATTGCAATTTTAAAACCAGAGCCTAGTTCAGTAAACTCCTTTATCGCTTGCAGACGTTTTTCCGCTACCTCCGTTAATACCTTATCGCGCCGATAGGTAAAATAAGCATAGGCTACCCGATTTGTTCGGCCTACCCGTCCTCTTAGCTGGTAAAGCTGTGACAGACCCATTTTATCAGCATCGTGAACGATCAAGGTGTTCACATTTGGAATATCAACCCCTGTTTCAATAATGGTTGTGCTGACCAATACATCTGCCTCTCCTTCAATGAAACTCAAAATGACAGACTCTAATTCACTTTCCGCCATTTTTCCGTGGGCATAAACAACCCTTGCCTCAGGGACTAGCATTGATATTTCTTCAGCCTTTCTTTCAATATCCTCCACCCGATTATAAAGGAAATAAACCTGTCCATCACGTGCCAATTCTCTTTCAATCGCTTCTCTTACAAGGGATCCGTTATACTCCATCACGTAGGTTTGTACTGGAAAACGATTCTCAGGCGGTGTTTCAATAACAGATAGGTCTCTTACCCCTAACATAGACATGTGTAATGTTCTTGGAATCGGTGTTGCTGTTAAGGTTAAAACATCAATATTAGCTTTGAGCTGCTTAATTTTTTCTTTATGCGTCACGCCAAAACGCTGCTCTTCATCAATAATGAGCAGACCGAGGTCATGATATTGAATATCCTTTGAAAGGATTCGATGAGTCCCAACGACTACATCAATTGTGCCGTTTTTAAGGCCCTTAATCGTTTCTTGCTGTTGCTTTTTAGTACGAAAACGGCTCATTAATCCGACTTGAATCGGGAAATCCTGAAATCTCTCTCGCATCGTTTCATAATGCTGCTGGGCCAGGATTGTAGTAGGCACTAAAAAGGCTACTTGCTTCCCATCCATTACAGCTTTAAAGGCAGCCCGGATCGCAACTTCAGTTTTTCCATAGCCTACGTCTCCACAGAGCAGGCGTTCCATCGGCCGCTCTTTTTCCATATCTCTTTTGATTTCATGGATGGATCTTAGCTGATCTTCGGTTTCCTGATAAACAAATGTAGCTTCAAATTCCCGCTGGAGATCACTGTCTGGCGAAAAAGCATACCCTTTTGAAGCTTCCCGCTCTGCATAGAGCTTAATTAAGTCATCAGCAATATCCTGAACGGAGGATTGAACTTTCTTCTTTACCCGTTTCCATTCGCTTCCGCCTAGTTTATAGACTTTCGGTTCTTTGCCTTCTGAACCGACATATTTTTGGACTAAATCAATTTGTTCTATTGGAACGTAAAGTTTGTCATCCCCTTGGTACCTTACATGGAGATAATCTTTATGAATCCCATTAATTTCAAGAGTTTCAATGCCTAAGTACTTCCCAATCCCATGGTTAACATGAACCACATAGTCACCTGGTTTTAATTCAGAATAGTTCTTAATCCGTTCTGCATTGGAAAGCTTTTGTCTTCTACTGGTTTTTCTTGCTTTCTTTTGAAAGAGCTCTTCTTCGGTAATAACGGCGAGCTTCAGCATTGGAAGCTCAAAGCCGCTTTGAAGCGGAACATAAGCTACTTGAGTTTTCCCCTTGAGTAAAGCAGATGTATCTTCTAAAAGCAGACTTTCGATTTCATAATCCTCAAGTACCCTCTCTAGCTTTTTTACCCTGTCATGGGTAGATCCAGTAAAAAGAACGGTAAACCCGCTCTTTTCCCACCTGGCGAGTTCCTGCTTTAGTAAATTCATTTGCCCATGAAACTGCTGCATCGGCTTACAAGAAAAACTTATAATATTTTGCGGACTAAAGTTTGGAACCTGTTTTAAAAACAGCGATAAAAATAGAAGCGGAAAACGAGTCCCTTTCAAAGTTCCATCCAATGAATGAGAAAAGGATATGTCATGAATCATTTGCCCTTCAGAAAGCAAACTAGTGTACCATTCTATTTCTTCTTTTTCTAATGTTTGATTCGTCTCCACGATCCGGTTGTACTCATCTACAAAAACAACAGAATCTACAGGTGCATAATCTAGTAAACTTGCAGGATCTTCATAGGCAAGCGATAGATAACGGTACGTATATTCATCCTTTCTCTGGAGAATCCGCTCTTTTTCAACCTGAATAAATTCAACTAATTTTTTCTTTACCGTATCATCTTTTAGCTTCTGGAGACTTCTAGCTCTTCCAGCTTCGAGTCCTTTTGCCATCCGCTCTATATGAACATCATCTAATAAGGATTCCTGAACAGGACCGACAATAATAGAATCTAATTTTTGTTTGGAACGCTGATCATCAATAGAAAAGGTACGAATGGAGTCTACTTCAGTATCAAAAAATTCAATCCGTATCGGGTCCTCTTCTGTTAGCGTATACAAATCTAAGATTCCGCCACGCAAGCTAAATTCACCCGGTGATTGCACCATCTCAGTCCGGGTATACCCCATTTGAATAAGAGTTTGCAGTAATTGTTCCAAATCGACATCTTCCCCGATTTGAAAGGAAAGCTGATAGCTTTCCCAAATAGTTCGGGGCGGCAGTAATCTTCTTAATCCTGCAATCGGAACAATCAGAACACGAGCATTTCCTCTCGCCAATTGGTTTAATGTTTCAATTCTCTGGGCCTTAAGCTCTGGGCTAGCCGCGCTAAAGTCTGCAACAATTAAATCGTTAGCAGGATATAAATACACAAACTCCTCTGGCAGCAGAGAGCTTATATCATCGTATAGCTTTTGTGCTTGTAAAAGATTGTAGGTTACTATAATTAAAGGCCGCTTTGTATGTTCGTGAACAGCTGTCATTAAAATCGCCCTAGATGAACCAGACAAACCGGTCACTAACTGTTCTTCTAGCCCTTCGTGAATGCCTTCTATAATCGATCCTACATCATCTTGTTCTAGAAAGTGCTGAAGCAATCCTTTCAATACTTGCCCCTCCCAAAAAACTTCAAATCAATAGTTTTAAAGTAAATAGAAAAATGCTTTGGAGGTAAAGTCCAAAGCTTTCTTTATTGAATAATGAAATCTGAATAGTATAAATCTGGGTTTCTTTGCAGTGCTTCTTGGCAATCCTCACAAATACTTTTAATATGAATATCGCCAGTAGGTGAATATTCAATCATTTCTTGCCGCTCTTCTTCTGTTAATTTATGAAACCCTAATCTCTCTGTATGCAAAGAAACTTGATCCAAAGAGCCAATTTTTGTGCCGCAATGCTTGCAATGATAATGGAGTGACATAAGTTTCCCTCCTGATGCATTTTTTTTTAGTATTTACGTCGTGAAGGGAAATTATTCACAAATTTTAACATGACCATATTCAATTCGTCCGCATGATGCAGAACCCTTTTAATTATATTCATTCATTACCTGCAAAAACGGCTTGGTTAACCATGCCTCGCACGCATTGGCCGAAGTCTTCACTGCTTCAGCCATCATTTCCTGTTCATCCTTCGTAAATTTGCCTAATACATATTGAGGAACAGGAATTCCTGCCGCCGGACGATTGATTCCAATCCGAATCCTGTTAAATTCAGTCGTACCTAAATGCTGAATTGTCGATTTGAGGCCATTGTGTCCTCCAGCACTACCTTTTTGTCTAAGGCGGATTTTTCCGACTGGGAGATCTAAATCATCATATAAAACGACAATATCAGAAGGTTCGATTTTATAAAAATGGCTGACTTCACCGATGGATTCCCCTGAAAGATTCATATACGTTAATGGTTTTAACAGGATGAAAGATTCACCATTGTACGAACCCTTTCCCAGGATTCCTTTATGTTTTTGAATCGTTAAAGGAGTTTGTAGCTGCTCTGATAATTGGTCTATCACTTCAAATCCTATATTATGTCTAGTTTTATCATATTGTGAACCTGGGTTCCCTAACCCAACGATTAATTTCATCCTACTCACCTCTATTTACATTCCATCAAACTGATTCTACCAAATTATACGAAAAGATGCATAAATCAATTGAGATGACAAAGCAGGTCAGAACATTCATGAACACTCCAGAATTAACTGAAGAAGGCGTAACCCACTGGCTACGCCTTTGTTATTCTTCATTTGTGTCGGGTTCTGTTTCACGACCCTCTTCTTTTTCTGGAGTTCCCTCAGCCTGCTCTTCACCGGAATTAATTTCTTCCTCTTGCTTAGGAGGGAGAATCGAAGCAATAACTAATGAATCATCGTGCTTGATCTCATAAATAGCGCCTTTTCCTTTTAAATCGGCGACTGTAACCGTATCTCCGACCTGGAGACTCGTAATATCCACTTCGATTGCGGAAGGAATATCTTTCGGTTTCGCCTTAATGGAAAGCTCATGGGTTGCCTGCTGCAAGACGCCGCCATCCTTGACACCTGCCGCTTCTCCGACCAGTACAACCTGAACTTCCACTTCAATATCAGAGGACATATCGACTGAAAAAAAATCGGCATGAATGATTTCATTTTTTAAGAAATCATGCTGGTAATCTGTTAATATGACATCGGTTTTATTTCCATTAATGTTTAATGAAATGATCCCATTTCTTCCCGCTTCTCTAATTGTTTTCAAGAAGTCCTTTTCTCGTACAGAAATTGGCATACTTTCGCTTTTCCGCCCATAGACAACAGCCGGAATTTTCCCTTCTTGTCTAAGCCCTGTTAACACTGAATGGCGTGACTTTTCCCTTTTCTCAGCTTCTAGAGTATAAGTTGCCATCTCCTTTAACCCCTTCCTTTGTTAGATCAAAACTTTAGAAGTCAAACTCTCTCTATAGTTTTTTCCCTAAACAGGACGGGCTAAACATAGTTCGTGTTTAAAAGAGGGTTGAAACGGATTGTTTCTCATACACCCGGATAATCGCTTCCCCAATGAGAGGAGCCACAGATAGCTGAACGACCTTATCAATTTTCTTTTCCTCAGGAAGTTCAATCGTATTCGTAACCACTAATTCTTTAATTTTTGAGTTCTCAATTCGTTCAATAGCCGGTCCGGAAAGAACTGGATGCGAACAGCATGCATACACTTCCTTCGCCCCATTTTCTATTAATGCATTCGCTGCTAAAGTGATCGTCCCTGCTGTATCAATGATATCGTCAATGATGATGGCGATTTTCCCGTCAATATTCCCGACAATATTCATAACTTCAGCTACATTTGGACGGGGACGGCGTTTATCGATGATTGCAATTGGTGCCTTTAATAACTCAGCCATTTTTCTCGCTCTCGTAACGCCTCCATGGTCAGGTGATACGACAACAACCTCATCATTCCACTCTTTCCCTTTGAAATACTCAGAAATAATAGGTACTCCCATTAAGTGGTCTATTGGAATATCAAAGAAACCTTGAATTTGTGGGGCATGTAAATCTAAAGCAATGACTCTCGTAGCTCCTGCTGTTTCTAAAAGATTTGCCACAAGCTTTGCTGTGATTGGCTCACGGGCACGTGCTTTCCGATCTTGCCGTGCATACCCATAATAAGGCATCACAATATTTATAGTTTGGGCAGACGCTCTTTTTAGGGCATCAATCATGATGAGAAGCTCCATCATATTTTGGTTGACAGGAGCACTTGTAGACTGAATCACAAACACATCACAGCCACGAATACTTTCCTCAATGTTAATTTGGATTTCTCCATCACTAAAAGTAGAAACAGAGCTTTTGCTGAGCTCAATACCGATTACTTTAGCGATTTCTTCAGCTAATCCCCGGTTCGAATTAAGCGAAAACAGCTTTAAATTTGTATTTACATATGAGTTGGACATGGGAGAACCTCCAGAAAATTTTTATTCATTATTCATGTTCAGCTTCGACACGTAGTTTTCTTTATTGACTTGTCTTGCACGGGCAATAGACAGGGCATCGCCTGGAACATCATCAGTGATGGTTGATCCGGCTGCAATATATGCCCCTTTGCCAATGGTAACTGGTGCGACAAGATTTGAGTTACAGCCTACAAAAACATGATCGTCAATTTTTGTTAAGTACTTTCTTTTGCCGTCATAATTAACTGTAATGGAACCGCAGCCAAGATTAACATCTTTGCCTACTTCAGCATCACCAATATAGCTTAAATGTGAAGCCTTGCTTCCTTCTCCAAATACAGTCTTTTTAATCTCAACGAAATTACCAACTTTCACCTTATCATGGATCATAGACTCTGGACGAATATGAGCAAACGGCCCAATTTGCACTTCATTTCCTACTTCACTTTCCGATAAGACAGATTGGCGTATATGATTACGGTCTCCCACTTTACAATTTGTTATTTCTGTATGCGGACCAATGATACAATCCTCACCGACCTGCGTGTTTCCTCTTAAAATCGAACCTGGCTGAATCACAGTATCCTGACCGATTTTAACGGTTGCATCAATATACGTATTAGCAGGATCAATAATGGATACACCATTTAACATATGAGTTCGATTAATTCTCTCTCTCATAATAGCTTCTGCTTGGCTTAAAGCGACCCGGTCATTAACTCCCATTGTTTCGTTAAAATCTTCAGTTTGATAGGCCGATACTTTATGACCTTCTTGTTTTAAAATCTCGATACAATCAGGCAGGTAATACTCACCTTGAGCATTATCATTGGAAACTTGGCTTAGTGCATGAAAAAGAAGGGCATTGTCAAAGCAATAGGTCCCTGTGTTAATTTCTTGTACAGTTCTTTCGTCCTCTGTTGCATCTTTATGCTCAACTATTTTTTTAACGCTGCCATCTTGATTTCTTAGGACCCTTCCATAACCTGCGGGGTCATCCGCTTTTGCGGTTAATACCGTCACAGCAGCATTTTCTTCTTCATGCTGCTTCATAAGAGCTTGAAGGGTTTCGGAAGTCAGCAGCGGTGTGTCACCGCATAAAACAATCGTGGTCCCTTGCTTTCCGGCTAATTCTCCCTGTGCTTGCATAACGGCATGTCCGGTTCCCAGCTGTTCTTCCTGTAAGATGTAATTCGTTACATCTCCCACCTGTGCCTTTACTTCTTCGGCTCCATAGCCAATGATTGTATAAATAGACTGCACCTGAAGCTTGGATACTTCATCAATCACATGCTGTACCATCGCTTTTCCGCAGACTGGATGCAACACTTTATAAACTTTTGATTTCATTCTTGTTCCTTTACCGGCAGCAAGAATGATTGCAAAACGGTCCATACTATGCCTCCAATTATTGTCTAATTTTCAAACCTTTCATCAATAGAATGGCCGGTTATTAAATTTAGAAATTTAACATAAGAATAGTGATATTTTTTATATCGAACTTTTTGTCAAATTGAATATATCTTAAAAACCCTAGATTTTCAAGGAAAGTCCCGAAAGTACAAATAATTGCCATGATTAGACTATTGTATGTGAGGAATTTTGTCTATGGTCGGCAATGCGAAGGAATTTTTTGGAGGAAATAAAAAGAGCCATACTTTAGAAGTAGGCCCTTGTTGTATTTTGTTTCTCATTTTTAAGAAGCTCCAGCTTCTTCATACTCGACATCTTCCACTTCTCCTAAACGGTGGTATTCCGCTAGTACGGCTTCCTGAATTTTACCTCTAGTGCCTGAGTTAATAGGATGTGCAATGTCGCGGAATTCTCCATCTGGAGTTCGCTTGCTTGGCATTGCAACAAACAAGCCGTTGTTCCCGTCAATAACACGAATGTCATGGACAACAAATTCGTTGTCTAATGTAATCGAAGCAATCGCTCTCATACGTCCATCAGTATTGACGCGTCTTAATCTTACGTCAGTAACTTCCACCCTGTTCACCACCTTTTCCCCTGGATAAATCTAGTACTAAATATTCTGCAAAATTATTTAATTTCCTTCTTTATTTATAAAAATTTTTGAAAAAATTTAGCACAAATTTTAAAAACAGGAAAAATAAGGGGCTTTTAGCTTATATTTTTACTTTTTAATTAGAGCCACTACTTCAATTTCTACTAAAGCATCTTTCGGCAGGCGGGCTACTTCCACACAAGACCTGGCTGGCTTATGATTTGAAAAATATTGGCCATACACTTCATTAACACTTGCAAATTCATCCATATTTTTAATAAAAACAGTTGCCTTTACAACCGTTTCAAGTGAAGCACCTGCTGCTTCTAAAACAGCTTTTAAATTTGCAAATACTTGATGAGTTTGTTCTACTATTCCGCCTTCTGCCATCGTGCCTGCAGGTGTCAATGGAATTTGGCCAGAGCTATAAAACATATTATTCACAACGATCCCCTGTGAATATGGTCCGATGGCTGCAGGCGCCTGATTAGTTGAAACTATTTTCATCTAAGTTACCCCTTTCAAAATAAATAACTATAAAGTTCCTTTTGTTACTTCAATTTTTCTTTCTTTAATATCTACTTTAGACAGCTTTACAATAGAATGATAGTGATCCACTAAGCGTTCCTCAGAATGTTCGGCTTCAACCAATACCCCAATCCCCGCAACACGGGCTTTAAATTCATCAAGTAAGCTCATCATGCCGTTAATCGTTCCGCCAGCTTTCATAAAGTCATCAACAATTAACACATTGCTTCCTTCTTGCAGACTGCGTTTCGATAAAGCCATTGTTTGGATCCGTTTTGTCGAGCCTGAAACATAGTTAATACTTACCGTTGGTCCCTCTGTTACTTTACTGTCTCTTCTCACTATGACAACGGGTACATTTAACTCACTCGCTGTAGCATAAGCTAATGGTATTCCCTTTGTCGCAACAGTCATTACTACATCTACCTTTTCATTGACAAACTTTGCAGCAAATAATTTGCCAACCACTTTTACAATTTCGGGATTGCCGACAATATCGGCCATGTATAGATAACCTCCCGGGAGTAACCGGTCTGGCTGCGAAAGTTGTCCGCACAGCAATTGGATGAATGAATCTCTTTCTTCCTCAGAAATGGCCGGGAAGTATTGAACCCCTCCAGCTGCACCAGCAACCGTTTTAAGGGTTCCAAACCCACGCTGTTCAAATGTCTCTTTAATAATAGCGACATCCTCGCTGACTGAGGATTTAGCTGCCTCATAACGGTCTGCAAATAAAGTTAAAGGCACAATTTGACAAGGATGCTGTAATAGAAAATGTGTCATATCTATGAGACGCTCACTTCGTCGAAACTTCACAGTCTTCACTCCCATCGTTAATGCTCTCCAATTTCAGTGGTTTAAGCATTAAAAACCGAATAATTTAAAGCTATTTTGCCATATTGTACGGATTTAGGCAAGGTCTGAAGATTCTCCGATGATTCTAACAGCGTACACCTGATCACAAAAGCCCCTTAAGGCATTATAAATACGGTGAAGTCGTGATTCATACTGAACTAATCCAAATACAGTCGGACCACTTCCGCTCATTAAGACTGCATCAGCACCGAATTTTATCATATGCTTTTTAATTGCCGTTACCTCTGGATGCAATTGCAGGGTAACATTTTCAAGAACATTGCCCAGATTGCTGCATAATTTCTTATAATCATTTGATTTTAATGCTTCAATCATAGCTGCCGTATTCGGGTGGGAAATTTCATTGAGATTCAATCTTTTATACACATCAGCTGTAGAAACTCCGATCGTTGGCTTCGCTAAGATTACCCAACAATGAGGCGGTGATGGAAGTGGTGTGATGATCTCACCTCTGCCTTTAGCTAAAGCCGTCCCACCATACACACAAAACGAGACATCTGAACCAATCTCAGCCCCAAGTGCAGCTAATTCATAATTCGATAATCCAAGCTTCCACATCGTATTAAGCCCACGCAGAACTGCTGCTGCATCGCTGGAGCCCCCTGCAAGTCCAGCCGCAACTGGAATATTCTTTTCTAAAGAAATAGATACACCTTGTTTTATGCCAAACCGTTCTTTGATTAATTTCGCAGCCTGAAAAGCAAGATTTCGATCATCATCCGGGACAAATCGATATTGTGAAAGAAGTTTAATCTGATTATCGTTTAACTCTTCGATTTCGAGCCTGTCAGCCAAGTCAATAGTTGTCATTACCATTTCAACCTCATGATAACCGTCACTCCGTTTATATAAAACGTCCAGGGATAAATTAATTTTGGCAGGTGCTTTTAGTAAATACTTCATATGTACATCGACCCCAAACCAGTTTCCTTGTTTCTGTACGTTAAGAATCCGTTAGGCCGTATCCTCCTAAAGTGTAATTGGTTATCCGGGAAATGCCTATCCAATAATAGGATCCGACTTTGTCCCCAGTTTCTTATCGTATTTTACCACATTTACCCTATACTATAGAGTTTTCTTTCCAAACTAACAAGATTGTCTATAAAAAGCAAATGATCATAATTGTATTAATATAACATAAAGTTCAGCAAATAAAGAAAAACGCGGGGATCTCTCCCCGCGCTGTCACAGCTGTTATCAAAAATGAAATCTATTATTTTCTGTCTTGCGTGAGTTGTTGTTCAGCAAGCTCGATGGCCCTTTTCACCATGTTACCTGCATCGCGGGCCCGAATTCCACCCCAGCCTTCTTTTTGAACGACATCATAGAATCCAAGCTCTTTGGCTAACTCCTCTTTAAAGTGATCTGACATGATACCTCGTCTTCTTGCCATGATCGCTTCCCCCTTTGGTAACCGTATATCTGTGAAAATAACAGCCAGTGACATTCCTTATTTTGTACAAGTTCAACAAAATGACTACTTCTAAAATAAGGGAGGCTTTTTTTTGATACATAAAATCAATTAGCTTAGCCGATTAACTTAGATTGGTCCAAAATTAATTTAAAAAGCAAGATTAACCCGTAGAAACCCGATTTTGACTCATAGGAAAGGATTTTGACCTGTAGAAACCTTCTTGACCGATAGATCCTCCGGCTAACCCCTATGTATTAATAATTACCGTTAACCCTCATCCTCAAAAACAGGATCTAATTTTTCTGGCATCCAAGTCATTCCTATCGGAATATCCTAAATTTGTTAGACGATTTCGTATAGTTTTTTCGACATTTCCTTTTAAATTCTTCAGGCAAAAAATAAAAAAGCAGCAAACCTACAAAGGTTTACTGCTGTCCTAATGCTAAGCTCCCATTTTGATCTTCATCAAAAGTAAGCTGTACGGTTTGTGTTAGGATATCTGCATAGCTGTAAGATACACGCTCAAAAGCATTTTCATCTTGGTCTAATTCGACAACAAAGACGGATGGATACGTTTCTGCTAAGACGCCTGAGCGCTCAATCGTTTTTCTGCGACCTCCATTGGCTTTAAGCAACAACCGTTTTCCTAATTGGGAATCTAAATTCTTTTTTTATATCCGCTAAAGTTTTTGGCATTTCCGTCCACCTCGCTCAATTTATTATAACAAAGGGGAGGATATAAGTCAAATAAATTTTAAATTATAACAACACACAAAATCATTTGTCAACGTTTTTATGTCTACAAATCCTCCTTTATTTCTACATTTTTTAGGATAAACCATTTCCTTCCTAAATATGTATATAATTAATGATATTTTTTTCGCGTTTGCGTAATTCGCTTTCAGAAATGCAGTATCCTATATATTAATCGATTCATTCCCGCTTAAAACTTTTCTTCCCGCATGTGGAAGTACTCTTTTGTTTAAGAAAAAAGCCACGCTCCAGGACGTGGCTTTTTCTTACCAAACCTCTTCATCTTCTCCATCTAATTTGGGATTATAAGGGGCTCCTGTTCTTAACAGGCCTTTGGTTTCAATTCCGCCAAGTCCTTTTTCACCCGTTATTGTATTCCTGAGGACATCCCAAACATGTACTCGATCGTCAAAAGGAGTGAAACTGATTTTAGCGACGATATAAACAGGGTCTAACGCGTGGATATTAACTCTTGCTGGAGAGCTTGCAAAGTTTGATCCAGCCTGAATAAGTGATTCAAAATGAGACTGACAGGCACCTGCAAAGATCACTAATTGATCTAAACTCGGTACCTTTCTTCTTGCATTTTGGACTGTCTTTACAAAATATCTGGAATGTCTGTATGCATTTAAGTCAGATTTTTTCCCTTTTGATTTAGAATAAGAATCATGACCGGTAAGCACAAGAATATCAGGTCTGTATTCATCTAACAATGCAGCAATTCGGTTAGGCATTTCTTTTTCTGTACAATGAACCCCATAGACAGGCACACCTATTTTTTCATAAACGGCCATGCATTTTTGCAGGTAGGATGGATCTCCATCAATATGCAGCACCCTTCCGGGGATTTGAAAATAGCTCGCTGTTGTATCATAGCCGTTTGTTGCATGATACTCTTGTCTTTCCTTTAAAAGCTCTACGTCCTGACGAAAGAGCTGTAACGAGTAATTTTCTAACGATCTAAATTGACGTTCAAACCGTTTTTGCTCGCTTTCAGTAATCAACACCAAATCCTCTAATGGTGCATCAGCAATTAGACGTAATTCCTGACCTTTTAGTATGGCCCATTTCTTCCCGTCCATTTCAATTATTTCTAAAATTTGAAACAAAATATCACAATGATATGATTTCCGACCAACAATGTCGTTTCTTTTTATTGTCACCTTATTTCACTCCAAGCCCTTGGCGCTTAAAAAATTTCTCTTACTTAGGCTATGCAGCCAAAATCAAAGAGGTGAGCGCTCGGACTTGCTTAATTCTTGATAGGGCTCTAATTATAAATTAAGTTGATTTATCCGCAAGCCTAAGAGGTTATTTTTCGGCAAATATCGGATATAAGGCATTAGCAAGATTTGCAAACTCCTGAATACTTAAAGTTTCACCCCTGCGGCCAGGGTCGATGTGAATACTGTCTAATATAGCTAAAATCCCCTCTTTTTTCTCTTTTCCATTTTCAAGTCCGGAAGTTAAATTATTTAGCAGGGTTTTCCTTCTTTGTGCAAAGGCTGTTTTTGTAATGGTGAAAAAGAAATCCTCATCTGCCACTTCAACAGGAGGCTTGTCCCTTTTTGTAAGCCTCACAACAGCTGAATCTACATTAGGCTGCGGCATAAAAACAGACTTCGGTACAATCATCACCTTTTCAGGCTTCGTGTAATATTGGACGGCAATAGATAAAGAACCGTATTCCTTCGAACCCGGTTCAGCAGCCAATCGGTCTGCTACTTCTTTTTGCATCATCACAACAAACCCTCTAACCGGAATTTGATCATTTAACAGTTTCATTAAGATGGGAGTCGTTACATAATAAGGCAAATTGGCAACAACCATGACATCCTGATCTTCCTCAAAATACGCTGTCATAACTGAGCGCACATCGGCCTTTAAAACATCCTGATGCAAAATTGTTACGTTATCGTAATCGCCAAGAGTATCCTCTAAAATTGGCAAGAGACGCTGATCAATTTCAAAGGCCACTACCCTTTCACAAGCACGTGCAAGATTTTCAGTTAACGCACCAATGCCCGGGCCGATTTCAACAGCACCGCTGCCAGGCTTTAATTCAGCAAAGGAAACAATCTTTCGCAAAACATTGGGGTCAATTAAGAAATTCTGACCTAGACTCTTTTTAAAAGAGAATCCGTATTTCTCTAATATTTCTTTTGTTCTTCCTACTGTGGCAATGTCTCTATTCACTTTTGTTCCTCCTGATCCAAGTCTTCTAAAGCAGCCTTAAACTGTTCTCGCGTGATCTGAAAAGTTTGCAAACGTTTATAAAGCTGCTTCCCATTCGCGTAGCCGATTTTTAAGACTGCACCGAGTCTTTCTCTCCTGGATCTTGCTTTTTGTCCTGCAATTAATCCTGCATCTATTAAATCATCATAAGTAATCACTTCTTCTATTTGTTCAGTTGTAGTATGTGCATCTTTTAGAGCCTCTTGAATGACATCAGGTGCTGCATGTTCTACACCGACACCTCGTCCCCGCTTTTCAAGGGCCAGATGTTTTGGCAGAAAAGCATGCTTACATCCCGGTACTGCTTGTTCGATAATATTCCGGATACGCTGTCCTGGATAATCTGGATCGGTTAGGATGATTACTCCTCTAGTAGCCTGTGCTAATTTAATTTGCTCAATCACGTAAGGCGGAACGGCTGACCCATTTGTTTCAATGGTATCAGCTTCTACAGCCCGTTTTACCGCTACTGTATCATCTTTTCCTTCGACTACGATAATTTCTTTAATTTTTCTCACTTTTTTACCTCTATCCTGAAACATTTTTGTAACAATAACGTCTATATTCATAGATTAGTTTTTACACCTTTATAACGAAATAGTAAAGAGATTTCATTAATCGTTTGTGCAAATTTAATTTCATTGAGTTACATACTCCTTGCCCGCTAAAGAAAACTTGGCTAGCGCCAAGCCTTTAGGCGCCGGCGATTGCCTAGTTGCACTTATACTTTATTCCTAAAAATTTTAGCTGCGTCGAATTTGCTACTTTGCTAAAATTTTATACTTTCTTAAAGTAAAATAAAAAAACAGAGGAATTAAATCCCTCTGTTATTCTAAAATGGTTATTTTAACTTTTCTGACACCCCAGCGATACGCTTGTTCTTTCGTTGGGAAAAATACATCGATCTTATTGCCTTTAATCGCAGAACCTGTATCACCTGCAATTGCATGGCCATACCCTTCGACATAGACCTTCGAACCTAAAGGTATCACACTTGGATCAACGGCAATCACTTTAATATCCGGATTTGAACGCAAGTTAATCCCAGTTGCAGTTACTCCAGAACAGCCGTTACAGTATGCTGTATAAGCCGTTGAATTGACGTAGAACTCTTTACCGCTCACTGCTTCAGCTCCACGGGAAATGCTTGCTGTTTGAACTTGAGTTCCAATTGCAACAATTTTATTCTGACTTTCCTTTAAAGTCTTAGTTTCTACTAGTTTACGAGATACTTCTTTTCCATTTTCTAATACCACTTGATAGACCTTGGATACTTGGCCCTCTTGTCCTTCTTGAATTACCTTTTCAGTACCTTTTTTCAGACTGCTGTCATTTTTCGTGACAACTGCATATTCAACTGATTCTTCCACTACATCGGTGACTTTTTCTACTCGAACGACGCTCACTTTTGTCCCGTCGTCAATGGTTTGCTCTAGCTTAGGTTCAACTCGGTCAAGCTCATTAAGTTGAATCCCCTGTTGTTTTAAAAAGTCAGCGACCGTAGTCGAAGTGGACCATAGCTCCTGAGGTTTACCGCCATCTACTAATGTCACTTTGAATGCTTCCTCAACATTAATACTCAGGCCATTTTTTATTGCTGTATCCAAACCAGGAAAAATCTGATCCTGTGTTTTTACCGTAATTCCATGCTGTTCTAATAATTCTTTGACAGAATCGGCTGTCGTCCAAACCTTGTTTGGCTCTTTATCGTTAAGTGTAATTGTAACCTGTTTTGCTGGTTCCCACGCAATTTCTAGATTATTTTCTAATTTCGTATTTGCTTTTGGGAACAAATAATCTTCTGCACGAACCTGTATCTTTAATTCTCTTAAAATATCTTCTACAGTGTCTGCATGAGTTTTAACTATTCTCTCTTTACCGTCTAGCGTTAATGCAACCGTCTTCTTCGTGCCTTGGTACACCATTAACGTTAGCGCCAGCAAAAAGACTAGTGCGCCGAATGATAACAGTAAAAGTCTCCTTTTACTCATTTCGGAAAACAGGTTTTTCACGGTATTATTCACGATGAAAAACGCCTCCTTCTCCACGGAAGTGATTATATAGAGAGTTACTCTGCATGTCAACCCCTTAAACTTTTTCGAAGGTAATCATAATTATGCATGACCCCCACAAGAAAGGGAAGAAAGACTTATCGACACATATACCTATGAATAAAAGAAGACGTGTAGAACTTTAGAGAATTCGCGAAAAATGGGACAGGTGAATTCAAGTTTCGACAAGAATTAATGTCATGATATGCCGAAAAGTTTTTTTGCATTAGCTGTTGTTTGCGCCGTAACCTCTTCATATGTGAGGTCCTTAATTCTTGCTATTTCTTCAGCAACTAAAGAGACATAGGATGGTTCGTTTCTTTTGCCTCTATACGGATGTGGAGCTAGATACGGACAATCTGTTTCAATCAATAGCCTGTCTAACGGAACAGCTGCCGCCACTTCCTTTGGCTTTTTGGCATTTTTGAAAGTAACAGGTCCCCCCAGTGATATATAAAAGTTTAAGTCTAGGCACTGTTTCGCAATTTCAACACTTCCGCTAAAACAATGCATAATGCCTCCGACTTCATTGGCCCCTTCTTCTCTTAAAATATTTACAACGTCCTCGGTTGCTTCCCGATTATGAATAATGATGGGAAGCTTTACTTTTTTCGCCAGCCGAATTTGTTTCCTAAATACTTCGTATTGCACCTCTTTCGGTGTTTTATCCCAATGATAGTCTAATCCCATCTCTCCAAGAGCCACTACTTTCGGATGGACAGAGAGTGATTCTAACCATTCTAGATCAGATTCCGTCATATCAATCGCATCAACCGGATGCCATCCTATACTCGCATAAATAAAATCATAGGTTTCAGCCAAATCAATCGCACGCTTGATAGTTGGCCGATCAAATCCTACTACCACCATATTTTTTACATCTTTTTGCAAGGCTCTTTCGATTACTTCGTTTAAATCCTCTTCAAATTGTTTATCATTTAAATGCACGTGTGTATCAAATAGCATGTTTTACACTCCTCATTCTATCTAAAATACTAATATAAAGCTGCTCCCGGAAATTATAGAAAGAAAACAAATGAATTTTATTCATATAATATCGTTTCATAATGTTACAAATAATTTTTTTCGATTACAACAAAAACTACTGTAATATATGGTTTTTTATTACTTGTTTTATTTAATGAAACAAAAAACATAGGATTGTAACACGCGTTTGTTTCACGTGAAACATTCCTATGTTTTTCCGATATAATAAATGTTATTTCACTTTAGCTCCAATTTCCAACTCGTTATCCACCGTTGCCAACGACAAGACACCATCTTTTGAGCCTGCTAAAATCATTCCTTCTGACAACTCGCCACGGAGTTTGACAGGCTTCAGATTCGTAACGCAAATCACTTTCTTCCCAATGAGATCTTCAGGCTTGTAATATTGAGCAATGCCGGAAACAACTTGGCGCTTTTCATAGCCCAAATCTAATTGAAGCTTTAATAATTTATCGGCTTTTTTAACCGGTTCAGCATGAATAACCTCTGCTACGCGAAGTTCAACTTTCATAAAATCATCGATTGTGATTTCATTCACTTCTTCAATCTCTTCTTTTTCCTTTTTAGGTTCGTTTTGCGGCTGTGCTACGCCTTGCATTTTTTCCTTTATATATTGAACTTCATCTTCCACTTCCAGGCGAGGGAATATCGGCTCACCTTTTTTAACTCTCGTTCCCGCAGGGATTTTCCCAAATTCAGCAAGACTTTCCCAAGACTTTAACTCAGGGTCGGTTATTTGAAGCTGCTCGAAAATAAGAGCTGGTGTTTTTGTTAGGAAAGGTTGAAGCAGAACAGCAATTCTTCTTAATGAATCGGCAAGGTGAACCATAACGCTTGCCAATTCGTCCCTTTTTGTTCCCTCTTTGGCTAAAACCCAAGGTTGAGTCTCATCGATAAATTTATTGGTTCTGCTCACAAGCTGCCATAATGAGGCGAGCGCTACCGAAAACTCCATATCTTCCATAGCCGCTTCATATTTCTTCACTGTCTCCATATTAACTTCCAATAAGCTTTGTTCAAACGAATGAGTAGAACCATTATATACCGGAATTTCACCATCAAAATATTTATCAATCATCGCAACAGTCCGGTTTAAAAGATTTCCTAAATCATTGGCTAAGTCGAAGTTTATTCTTTCAACAAATCCCTCTGGTGTAAAAACTCCGTCTGATCCAAAAGGTACTTCACGCAATAAATAATAACGAAGCGAATCTAATCCGTAACGATCAATTAGAGTGACCGGATCAACGACATTCCCTTTTGATTTAGACATCTTTCCGTCTTTCATAAGCAGCCAGCCATGGCCAAATACCTTTTTAGGAAGCGGGAGATCCAACGCCATCAGCATAATTGGCCAATAAATTGTATGGAAGCGAATAATTTCCTTCCCAACTAAATGAACATCCGCAGGCCAATATTTCTTATATTTCTCATCATTCTCACTGCCATATCCTAATGCTGTAATATAGTTAGAAAGGGCATCAATCCAAACATATATGACATGTTTTGGATCCCCTGGCACTTTAATTCCCCAATCAAAGGTGGTTCTTGAAACCGCTAAATCTTCCAGCCCAGGCTTAATAAAGTTATTAATCATTTCGTTTTTGCGTGATTCTGGCTGGATAAATTCAGGATGGTCCTCGTAATATTGAACTAATCGGTCCACATATTTACTCATTTTAAAGAAATACGATTCCTCTTTAACCTTTTCAACAGGACGGCCGCAGTCCGGGCAATTTCCATCTGCTAACTGACGCTCTGTAAAAAACGATTCACAAGGTGTACAATACCATCCTTCATATTTATCCAAATAAATATCTCCTTGCTCAAGGAGCTTGGCAAATATTTTTTCAACCGCAGCTTTATGCCGGTCTTCTGTTGTCCGAATAAAATCATTGTAGGAAATATCGAGTTTGTCCCACAATTCCTTAATGCCTGATACGATGTCATCGACATAATTTTTAGGGGTAACTCCTTTTTCTTCTGCTTTCCTTTGAATTTTTTGTCCATGCTCATCTGTACCGGTCAGATACATAACATCAAAGCCTCTCAGACGTTTATAGCGGGCCATTGCATCACCAGCCACTGTTGTATAAGCATGCCCTATATGAAGATTCCCGCTAGGGTAATATATAGGTGTTGTAATATAAAATGTTTGATTGGATTTTCCCATACTAACGTCCTCCAATTTTTAATCTTTAAAACCGATTATAAATATTTAAATAGAAAATTTAAAGAAAACTTGGATATTATATAAGAGAAAGCTTGGTGGCAGCTCACTTTCATTTCATTTAAACACAAAATGCACAGGATCATTATCTAACCTTTACCTTCTATTTTAACGCATACCTATCTAATTGTAACCTTATTACAACCCTCTCTATTCCTATTTAGCAACAGATTTTGCCATATTCCTATCTATATGTTTTAAACAGTTGCCTATAAGGATATTCATTATTGATATTTTTTCAAGCGGCCATCTCTAAATAGTTTCATAACTTTTTATATTGAAAAATATCAAATTATACGCTATTAATCATCTAAAGAAAAAGGAATCAATTAGAACTTTGTCGAACTATATGTTGGTAATTGTCGAAAAATATTGCGATCTTTTTTCCAACTTACATATACAAAAAACCTTGATATAATAGGATTATTTAACCATTTTTAAAAAAGTGGCCATACCAATAAAATAAAATTATTGACGGATTTGGGAAAGGCTGGTATCATAAATTCATAGAAATTTGTCGAATAATGACGAAAGCAAATAAACGAAAATGAATAGAATCTTATTTTAAAAATTTGAGAGGAGAAACTCCAATGAAATCCACTGGTATTGTAAGAAAAGTTGATGAGCTTGGCCGTGTAGTTATTCCTATTGAGCTTCGCAGAACTCTGGGCATTGCTGAAAAAGATGCTTTAGAAATCTATGTTGATGATGAAAAAATTATTTTAAAGAAATACAAACCAAACATGACTTGCCACATCACTGGTGAAGTTTCCGATCATAACATTGCACTCGCAGGCGGTAAACTAGTACTTAGCCGTGAAGGTGCGGAAATGTTAATTAACGAAATTCAAAACCAATTTCATGTAAAAGCTAACTAATTCCAGCCTTCTAAAAAGCAAAAGGGTCTCCTTTAGAACCTTTTGCTTTTTTATTTAGTCAATATGATACGCCTGGTACACATCTCTTTTAGCCATTGAGCGGTCAGTCGCTGTTTGTTTAATGGCTTCTTTTGAGGTTAACCCTTTTTCTTCTATATAATAGCTTACGTGCTCTTCAATCGAAAGTGGTGCCCACCAAAGAACTGCTTCATCCTTTTGAGATTCTCCTCCTTCAATGATAAGGCAAATCTCTCCTTTTAGGGGCTCATCCTTCACCACATTAACGAGCTCTTCGACAGTACCACGTATATATTCTTCGTGTACCTTTGTTAATTCCCGACAGATAGCCGCATGACGGTTCCCCAAAACATGCAATACGTCATCTAATGTTTCCTTTATGCGATGCGGAGCTTCGTAAAAAATAAGAGTTTCGGCGCGATTATGCAGCTGTTCCAGTTCAGTTCTGCGTTCCTTCTTACTTCTATTTAAAAATCCATGAAAATAAAAGGGCTGAGGTTTGAGCCCTGAGGCAATAAGAGCGGTAATCGCTGCATTTGCTCCGGGTAACGCAATGACAGGTATCAATTCTTTTTGACATAAAGCAACGAGCTCCCAGCCAGGATCTGAAATAGCGGGTAAACCGGCATCGGAAACAAGTGCTACTTTTTTTCCTTCCTTCATGGCTGCTACCAGCTTTTCCCCACTCGATTCCTTATTGTGTTCATGATAACTTGTAAGGGGCGTATGAATGTCAAAATGATTACAAAGTTTTCTTGTATTGCGAGTGTCCTCCGCTGCAATCATGTCCGCTTCTTTTAAAATTTCAACAGCTCTATAGGTCATATCTTTTAAATTTCCAATTGGGGTGGGAACAAGAAAAAGAACCCCTTCCCAATCTTGTTTAAAGCTTTTTTGCTTCTGCATTATCCTTGTCTCCCCTTAGATTTTAAAAATTGCTCCTTTTCTCTCCGGGAAAGGCGCTTAAATGCATACTCTTCTTGTAATGCCTCCCGTTTTGATGCAAAGGCTTTTTCGTAAATACATGTTACCGGTAATCGGGAACGGGTGTACTTCGCGCCTTTTCCGGCGTTATGGGTCAATACCCGTTTATTCACATCTGTTGAGTACCCGGTATAGTAGCTGCCATCTGCACACTCTAATACATAAATAAAGTGTTTATTGTTTTCCATACAAAAGCTCCCTCACTTCTTCTGTATACTCGTTCTCATTCGTATAAATATAAAGTGGCGGGAGGATTTTTAAATCAGGATTCGCATCCTTCATTCCTTCTACTAAAATCATATTGGCTTCTTTTCCTTCCTTGGGATACACGAAGCGCAGACGCTTTGGCTCGAGCTTATAATGTCTCAATAGCATTAATATGTCCATAAGTCTTGCTGGGCGATGAACCAAGGCAACTTTTCCGCCAGGCTTTACTAATTTTGCAGAGACTGAGATGACATCCTCTAAAGTGCAGGTAATTTCATGACGAGCGAGAGCAAAATAATAATTTTGATTTTGCACTTCTTTCGAAAGTGTTTGAAAATAAGGCGGGTTACACGTGATCACGTCATACACAGCGTGACCTAATATTGAGGGCATCTCTTTTAGGTCCCCATGAATCATTTGAATCTGATCATCTAGTCCATTCAACAAAATGCTTCTCACTGCCATGTTATATAACCGTTCCTGAATCTCTACACCCGTTACGTTAGCCCGGGTACGCCCTGATAAAAGTAAAGGAATTACGCCATTTCCGCTGCATAAATCTAGAACTTGTCCTTTTTGTATCGGAACATAAGCAAAACGGGCTAATAGAACAGCATCTAGCGAAAACGAGAAGACAGTGGGGCTTTGAATAATGCGCAAATTCTCTGCTAATAAATAATCTAACCTCTCATCATCCTTTAACCAATCCATAAAATACCCCTTTATTTTATAAGTGTTGCCTAAATGCCTAGGCATATTTCCGTGCTTTTTCGAAACTGCTTAAAAAAGAGCCTTCCATAACGGAAGACTCTCACCCATTTATTTTTTATTGAGAAAAGATAAGCAAAACAAACAGTCTCCCTCATGACGAGGACTTCCAAAATGGAGATTGCAGATATGGAATCCTTCCTGATAAAGACGGGCTAAATTATCATATCCTTCCCCGATATCAATTCCCCGTTCTAACGGATTCTGTCCATCACCTTCGTTTTGTCGCTGGCCATCTTTAGAGGTGGTTTGCTCTAAACGCTTGCGAAGATGGTCATTTTCAATCTTTAATGTGTTGTTTTCCTCTAAAATTTCTGCCAAATGCTGCTTCATTTCCCCAAGTTGCTGATACAAATGACCAATTTGTTGCTCCATGCTACTTAATGCATCAAAAATTTCTCTTTTTTCCAAAGCTATCCACCTCGAAGATTTGCGGATTAGTGGGAAACAGCATCCTGATTTCTTAATTCATCAAGCGTATACTCTAGAACTCTTCCATGCTCTGGGATTTCGATTTGCATAACCCGCTCTAAAATATTTAATCCAACGATTTTTCCTTCCCCAATTGGAGTTTGTATGGATTCGCCGATATCCGGCAATTCATTTCTAGCCATTTCATATTCATCATTCTCGTACTTCAGGCAACACATTAAACGACCGCATAGCCCCGAGATCTTTGTAGGGTTTAAGGAAAGATTTTGATCCTTTGCCATTTTAATAGAAACGGGTTCAAAGTCCCCTAAAAACGTTGAGCAGCACAACATCCTCCCACATGGACCAATTCCGCCTAACATTTTCGCCTCATCCCGAACCCCAATTTGACGGAGTTCAATCCGAGTTCGAAAAATCGCAGCAAGATCCTTTACTAATTCTCTAAAATCTACACGTCCGTCAGCCGTGAAATAAAAAATGACTTTATTCCGATCAAATGTATATTCGACATCGACCAGCTTCATATCCAGTCCATGTTCTTCTACCTTGTCACTGCATACCTGATAAGCTTCTCTTGTTGCCGCTTTATTCTCTTCAACAATAAGTCGATCCTTTTGATCTGCAATCCGAAGAACCTTTTTTAATGGAAGTACAACATCATGTTCACCAACCTCTTTGGGTGCAATAACAATTCTTCCATATTCAACACCTCGGACAGTTTCAACAATGACGAAATCGTCCTTCTGGAGTAATAGGTCCCCTGGATCGAAGTAATAGATTTTACCGGCTTTCTTAAACCTGACGCCTACAACCTTATACACGCTTACGATCCCTCCTTTAAGTTCAGTACCATTTGTTCCATAAGGAGCTGATTATTCGTATGGGCATCTAGCATCCGCTTGGTGTGCAAAATGGTTTCTATAGAGTTTAAGACAGTGGTCTGTGAAATACTTAAGGCAGATCGCTCTAATTCACCAACAATAGAGGGAAATATTAATTTTTCCTTTCTATTCAATTGAATCGATAACAGATCTCTATATATAAATAAGAGCATTTGCAAGCCCATATTCACTTGTTCCCGATCTTGGAAATGCTTGTACCATTCTTGTTGAAGCCATAAAAGTGCTTCTTCTTCACTTTTTTGTAGGGCTTCATGTAATTTTACCACTTTCTTTCGTGCTTGTGCAAACCACTCATCTGAAAATAATGCTAGTGCCTCATCAATATTTTGTGTTAATTGGGAAAGAAGGGGAGCCATATCTTGTGGTATGCCGCTTGAGATGAGCTGCTTAATTAGAAGATTAGCAGACAATGGCCTAAATGACACAACCTGACAGCGTGAAAGGATGGTACTTAACATATTATGGATTTGTTCTGTAATTAATACAGCCATCGTCTGAGAATGCGGTTCTTCTAAAAATTTTAATAAACTATTCGCTGCATTCGTCGTCATTCGGTCGGCGTGTACAATGGCATAAAATTTTTTCGTCGATTCCATCCCCGATTTTGAGAACTCCATTTGCAGTTCCTGAATTTGACCCTTTTTAATCGACTGTCCATCTGGTTGTACTATATGTACATCAGGATGATTTCCACTCTCAATTCTTTTGCAGTGATGACATTCCCCGCAAGGCTCGCAGTCCTCAATCCGATTGATACAGAAAAAGCTTTGAGCAAGGAGTTTACTGGCTTGTACCTTTCCAGTCCCTCTCGTTCCTTCAAATAAATAAGCATGAGCCAGCCGATCTCGCTGTAGAGCATTTCGAATCATTTTCTCAGCAGTTGGCTGTTTTGCTTTAAATTCTTCCCATTGTGCGCTCAAGGGTATTCACCTCTTATGTATACAGGTTTATCAGCAAACCCTTTATTTCTCCGATTTGTTCTAGGAGATCGAGCGATTCCTGTTCGCTATTCATAAGCTCTTCCGTTAAAGAAATAAGTTTTTCATCTATCGTTTCAACCAGTCTAAGTGTCCGATTTTCACCATAGCCACTCCAGCTCTTGGACTGCTTTAAATTAAAACCATAATCGACTGCCTCTTTAACAAATCTTTTAACAAGAGTCTTAAACTTGGCTAAATCCTGAAACTGACGTGAGCGGACAAGCCTTTGCCCTGCGACATCGATATCTTTTAATAAACGTCCTAATTCTTCCGTCTTTAAACGGTTTCCCTGTTTTTCCACAATGGAATGGAAGGAATTCGTCTGATTCGCAGCTGCTCTAAGATCTTGTCTAAGCGGATCTAGACCAACTCGAACGTCCTGCTGTATTTTCATGGTTCATCACCTATTCTTGTATGCGAAGGTAATCGCAAAGAAGAAATGGCACTTGGGCCATTTGACTTTTTCCCCAGTAAAAACCTTCTGCTTCTAAAATTTATTTTAAAAATGCATAAACTGTTCAACTGGCAATACAAATACGGTAGCTCCCCCTACTTCAATTTCAACGGGGTAAGGTACATATGAATCGGCATTTCCCCCCATAGGTGATACAGGTGCTACCAATTGCTCACGAGATCTGCAATTATCCTTTATTATATCTAAAGCTTTTTGAACACGGATATCTTCAGTTCCAATTAAGAACGTGGTATTGCCTGATTTTAAAAATCCCCCGGTGGATGCAAGTTTCGTCGCTCTAAAATTATGTTCAACCAGCGCATTAAGCAAACGATTACTATCCTGATCTTGAACAACAGCTAAGATTAGCTTCATTTTCCTTTCCTCCGTTTCTTCTCTTACCTTGTAGTATACCAATATATTATTGGGACGAAACATAGGTGAACGAAGTCTGAATATGTCCATTTTCCAAGTTAACCAATAACCTCAATGAACGGATGCCAATTGTATCGTTTCAACCTAAATATAATTTCTCTTATTTTTTCGTGGAATCTATCTCAAAATCCTCTTTTCTTTATAAAAATTACGATTGCTTCCATTCAACCAATTGACGGATTACTGTTTTTTCTACTTGGCTTAAAACAGAATCGAGTGGTAATTCTGCATTTACTGTAATAATTCTTTCAGGAAAAAGGTCTGAAACAAGCTGATATCCATCCCGGACTTTTTGGTGAAATTCAATCTTTTCTAGATCTAACCGGTTCACTTCACGGCCCTTATGTTTTTGAATGCGTTCAATCCCGATTTCGGGACGTATATCAAAATATATCGTTAGATCTGGCATAAGGTTCTCAATAGCAAATCGATTCACTTCTAGCACTTCATTAATTCCAATTCCTCGTGCATATCCTTGGTAAACGAGTGAGGCATCTACGAACCGATCACAAAGAACTACTTTCCCCTCATCAAGTGCAGGGATGACCTTTTCCACCAGATGCTGCCGGCGGGAGGCCGCATAAAGCAAGGCCTCTGTCTTCGGATCCATTTCCGTATGAGCAGGATTCAGTATCACTTCTCTTATTTTTTCTGCTATCGTTATACCTCCAGGTTCCCGCGTCACTACAATGGGGTAGTTGGCTTGTAAGTTTTCCGCTAACATTTGAAGAACGGTTGTCTTCCCGGCTCCCTCAGGTCCTTCAAATGTAATAAATAATCCTTTTGTCACAATATGTCTCTCCTCACGCTAATACAAGTATCTGATGCTTTTCATTCCATCCATCGCCCTGGATATGAGTGTTATGTTCTATAAATTTCTTCAATCCCTCCAAATGGTGTGGCCTAATGCTCTCTCCCGGCATAATCAATGGGATCCCCGGAGGGTATGGAATAATCATGCCGCCGGAAACTTTTCCAAGTGCCTCTGCCAGCGGTACCCACTTTTTTTCAGCAGCTTTTGCCTGAGAAATAGTGATTACAGGTGTTTTTACCTGAGAGCCTCTGCTCCATATAAGAGGCTTGAGTCTTGGTTTTTCTATAGTATGTAAGGATATCTTTTTAAGAGTACCTGCTAACAAATCTAAATAAGTCAGTGCCTCTGTTTCTTGCTCCTTTTTAAATAAAGGGAATATTAATAAAACATTGGCTGGATCGGAAAATTCAGGATATATCCCCTGTTCCTCTAGTAACCTTTGAAGCATTTGTCCACTCTCACCATTTGATAATCTTATCGTTATCTTTAATGGATCTGTATATGGATTCTGATACAGGTCAATTCCCCGAATTTTTACGAGACATTCATTTATATGTTCTTTATATGTTTTCCAAAATTGAAAATCCTCCATAGTAAAGGTTCCAAGATAGGATCTCGCATAATCAAGCGACGCCATAATTAAATAGGAGGGACTACTGGTTTGCAGTATAGAAAGGGCCTGTTGAATCGACTCAACATTAACCAATCCTTCCCGGATATGTAGATAGGCTCCCATTGTTAAGGATGGTAAAGTTTTATGAGCAGATTGAACTACAATATCTGCACCCCCCTGTAAGGCTGAACGAGGAAAAGGTTCTTTACCCAGAAAGTGGGCACCATGAGCTTCATCAACGAGTACTGGAATATTAATAGCATGAGCTTGTTGGATTAAGTCCTCGATTGGGTCTGCCATTCCATAATAATTCGGATAGGTTAATATTACAGCTTTAGCTTCTGGGTATTGCTTTAAAGCTTCGGCTAGCGTGTTAGCAGTTATCCCTTTCGCAATGCCCCATTCCTGTTCGTATTCTGGTTCCAAAAATACAGGATGCACCTTTGCTAACATTAATCCATGAATAATGGACTTATGGCTATTACGTTGGACCAGGACCACATCTCCTTCAGAGCATGTCCCATAAATCATTGCTAAGTTCCCAACCGTTGATCCATTTACTAAAAATAAACTTTGGTCACTATTGTACAAATCAGTTAAAAGCTTTTGTGATTCGAATAATATTCCTGACGGATGATACAGATCGTCCATCCCTGTAATCTCTGTTACATCCGCAGCCAAAAGCCTTGATTTTTCTTGATATAATAGCCCGCCTTTATGACCAGGAACATGAAAAGAAATGGGATTGGTTTGTATATGACGCTGAAGTGCATTATATAGAGGCATTTGTTCCTGACCATTCATCGGGTTAACTCCTTATTCTTTCAAATATATTTATTGTATCAACGATTTTCTAATTGAACAAGGCTGCATGGACGAGAAGCGTATAGGTTTACTGAATAGATATTCAATATAAAAAACGATTGCTTGCCCAAGCAATCGTTTGTTTTTGACCTGTTCTTTATTAATCTTTTAACCTATGAATAAATCTGAATCCCTTTCATCTTTCTTAGCTTCTCAATAAAATATTGATACAACGGCTCCCCGGGCTCTAAAGTCAGCATTTGTTTCTCACAGTCATTACAGAGAAAAGATGTATACAAATGAATCCCTTCATTTTTCTCTTCTTCACAGATCATGCACAATTCCTTGATTTCCCCTGAATTTTGAATTGCACTCATATCTCCACCTCCATATCGTTAGGATGGACAAATCTCCAAGGTACTATTCAAAATTTATTCACTTTTTTGAATCGTTTACATTTTCTACGATACAGTATGGGTAAAGGTCTAATTACGTGTATGTCCTGTGAAGATGATATTTTTTTGTAGTGGTTAATAACAGCATTTTGTTTTATCAATGATTATTTACGATTTATCTACGGATTTTTAGCATGTACCAAACGGATACTTAATTAATCAATAACTTTTCTTGCTCAAATTCTGGCACACAAAAAAACAGCCTAGGATTATCGAATCCTAAGCTGTTTCCGCTTTGCCTGGCAACGTCCTACTCTCGCAGGGGGCGCCCCCAACTTCCATCGGCACTGCGGCGGCTTCCGATGACCGGCGAATTCCGGCGTCTGCTGCACTCAGTCACATCCTCGTGTACGAAGTACACTCCGGTGTTCCC
>NZ_OAOP01000016.1 GCF_900207585.1 Bacillus oleivorans
GCCAGGATCAAACTCTCCATAAAAGTGTTTGATATAGCTCTTAAAAAAATAGAATTAACGTTGACGCTTTTCTTTGTTCAGTTTTCAAGGAACAAGACCAATGAACTTTTCCATAAACTCATAAAGTTCAATGTTTTTTAGTGCTTCGCCTCAAAACAGCGACTTTATTAATATATCACATATCGCCGAATTAAGTCAACAATTTTTTTAATTATTTTTTGTTTAAGTTGTCCTTTTCTTAAGGACGAATGCTATGATAACATCCTTCAGTCAGTATTGTCAACACTATATATTAAAAAAACTGATCCAATTAGGATCAGCGTTTTTTACCTAAACAGGCAGTACCCATATATCAATGGCTGCTAATGCTACAACACCTGGGACTCCTAAGAAACCTGACAATACAGATGTAACTATATTAATCGGTACGTGAATCCCAAATTGTCCGCCTATTGCATTAAGAAAGAATAATAATAATGCGCCTATTAATATTTTGATGAGCCCATTTCCAATATATCTAAGAGGCTTTATCGAAGCACCTGTAAAGAGGAGTAATATAATAAGGATTACAGCCCCTGCGATAATCCAAACCGAGTCCACGCCACCATCTCCCTCGTAAAAAGCTTGTACTAGAGAGTATGATGCAACTGTAAAATGTAGAACATGATTTTTTTTGAATTAACGGCTGCGAATACGGACCTTCCTATTTTTTGCCTCATTTATTAAAGAAAAATAAATGGCTTCTGCAGTTTTAACTTGTTCAATTAATTCAGCACTCGGATCAAAGCTTTTATGAATCAATGTCTTTTGTTGTTCCCATGTCGTTTTCGCTTCATTTAACTCAACTATAAGCTTTTGATCATACTCCTTTTTTAACCAGCCTCTTCGGCGAAGTAGCATAAAAATTTCCCCCACACTTAATCTTAAATTTCTCTTCTTCCTTCTAATGCTCGTGAAAGTGTTACTTCATCAGCATACTCCAAATCTCCCCCAACCGGGAGACCATGTGCAATCCGGGTAACTCGGATGCCAGTTGGTTTTAATAGCCGAGAAATATACATAGCAGTCGCTTCCCCTTCAATATTTGGGTTTGTAGCGAGAATCACCTCTTGAATCGTTTCATCCTGAAGTCTTCGCAAGAGTGAAGCCACGTTTATATCATCTGGTCCAATTCCGTCCATTGGCGAAATTGCACCGTGGAGAACATGATACTGACCATTGTACTCTTTCATTTTTTCCATTGCTATTACATCTTTTGCCTCTTGGACCACACAAACCACACTTTGATCACGACGTTGGTCACTGCATATGTAGCAAGGATCTTGGTCTGTTATATGACCGCAAACAGAACAATGAGTTAATTTTCTTTTGGCATCAACTAGTGCCTTTGCGAAGTCTAATACGCTGTCTTCTTTCATATTTAGGACAAAAAAAGCCAGACGAGCGGCCGTCTTTGGTCCGATACCTGGCAATTTCATAAAACTATCAATCAGTTTAGAAATTGGTTCTGGATAGTGCATGTAAGAATTCTCCTCAGATTAGAACATTCCCGGAAGATTTAAACCTTTCGTAAATTGTCCCATTGTTGAATTTGCTAATTCATCTGCTTTTTTCATAGCATCGTTCACAGCAGCTAACACAAGATCCTGCAGCATCTCTATATCCTCAGGATCAACGACCTCTTCTTTGATTTTAACCTCAAGAACTTCTTTATGCCCGGACACAACCACGGTTACCATACCTCCGCCAGCTGTTCCTTCTAATCGTTTTTCGCCTAGTTCTTCCTGTGCTTGTTGCATTTTTTTCTGCATTTTTTGCATTTGTTTCATCATATTTTGCATATTACCCATTCCACGCATGATGTTTACCCTCCATTAATCTTTTATTTCAATAATTTCTTCTCCAAATAATCGTTTTGCTTCCGCTACGAGCGGATCTTCTTGCGTATCTTCCTCGACTTCATGACCTTCTTCTTTTTGTTTTCTTATAAAACTTTCTCGAATGGATAACCATTCTTCTTCTGGTACACCGATAAGTTCATAGTCATTTCCTGTCAGTTTATTCAATACCGCACGAATCGTTGAAGAAAAATCAGGATTATCCATTGCCATCTTACAATGAATTTCATATTTAAATTTTAGCACAAAAGCGTTCGAGGAGGCAGCAACTGGTTCGGCATCATTCAGCAATGCAGCTTGGGATCGTTTTTGTTGGTTCCCCAAATATTCAATTAACTCTCCCCAAGAACTTTTTAACTTTTGAATGTCGGTTTTAGTTGCATTTTTTAATATATCCATAATTCTGCCGGTCGGTATGTGAACAGAGGTACTTTTGGTTCGGGCTGACCGTTTACTTTTCGGCGAATCAGCTTGCCCCTGCTCTTTTGTAATTTGAATTCCATTTGCCTTAAGCATCTCTAGCTCACGTTTTAATTGTGAGATTTGGCTGGTAAATTCTTCTGCCCAGGAAGGGATGGAATTTGTCGCATTGATGCTTGCCGATTTTTTTAATTGGCAGAGCTTAATCAATGCTACTTCTGTATACACTCTCGGATGGTTCGTCCATTTCATATCCTGATGTGCCTGGTTTAAAATATGAATCATTTCGTAGATGTTTTCTGAGCTTATATGTTCAGCCATTTGTTTAAATGAATCAGACACAACGATGGTTTTAAAAATGTCACTAATATCCGGAGCAGCTTGATATAAAAGGAGATCTCTTAAAAAGAGAAGGTAATCCTCAATAAAGCGCACAGGATCTTTTCCATTTTCTAAAAGCTTTTCAAGAAGTTCTAAGACAGCCGAAGTATTTTGTTCGATTACTTCCTCTGTAATACTCTCAAAAAGTTCCTGTGAAACAGAACCTGTTACAGATAAAGCATCCTCGACTCTTAAACGATCATCACTGTAGGAAATTGCTTGATCAAGAAGGCTAAGTGCATCCCGCAAGCCGCCTTCTGCCGCTCTTGCAATAATAGGCAAGGCAAGCGGATCATAGTTCATGCCTGTTTCATTTAAGACAAACTTCATCCGCCCTACAATATCTTCAATCGTAATTCGCTTAAAATCAAATCTTTGGCATCGGGAAATGACTGTGGCAGGAATTTTATGTGATTCGGTAGTGGCTAAAATAAAAATAACATGCTGAGGCGGCTCTTCAAGGGTTTTTAAAAGTGCATTAAAGGCCCCTACAGATAACATATGTACCTCATCAATGATATAAACCTTATACGAAACTGAACTTGGCGCATACTTGACTTTATCCCGTATATCCCGAATTTCTTCTACTCCGTTATTGGAGGCTGCATCTATTTCAATTACGTCTTGAATAGAACCATCCATAATTCCAAGACAGGCCGCGCATTCATTACAAGGCTCTTTGCTTGGTCCGTTCTCACAGTTAACAGCCTTCGCCAATATCTTAGCCGCACTTGTTTTACCTGTTCCTCTTGGACCAGAAAACAAATACGCATGTGAAATTTTATTTTGTAGAAGGGCGTTTTGTAATGTTCTGGTCACATGCTCTTGTCCCACTACATCCTGGAAAGTTTGAGGTCTAAAGACTCGGTATAATGCTTGGTAACTCACGGTATCGCCCCTTTGCTTACACACTCTGTTTTATTATACATGAAACCCCTTGCGGATTCATCAACATATCGTATAGTTTTGTATATACAAAAAAACACCCTCAAAAGGGTGTTTTTCTATGTAAGTGAATGCCGTGCACCTATCCGTCGACTGCTACTCATAGGCGTTACCCAAGCAGTTAGCTCAGTTCAGGCAACCCTACGGCACATGAGAGGTTCCACTTAATGCTGCTTCCTTCCGGACCTGACATGATTCATGGATTCTCATTGCGTAGGACCCAAACGTCAACACCACTTACTTGAGGCAGACCCTACAAATAGACAGCCTCAGGAAAGGAATTCGGTCCCGCTAGAGCGGATTGCGGGTATAGGGCACCGCTACCTCCCCACTTAGCACGGCAAAATTGCTACCAAAAATAGTAAGGCGTCTTTGGAGACGCATTACAAGTATACAAAGATTTACGTAAAATTGCAATGGTTATACGTTGTCAATTCCACCCAATTCGCGCATCTTACGAAGTTTCTCTTCCTTCTTTTGCTGCCGTAATACCCGAAAGAAGTCAGTCAGGAGCAATCCACATTCATGGGCCAGTACTCCTTCCAAAACCTCACACTGATGGTTAAACCTTTCATCCTGAAGGAGATTCATAAATGTGCCAGCACATCCGGCTTTTGGATCTCTAGCACCATAAATGACTTTTTTAACCCGTGACATGACTACCGCTCCTGCGCACATAGGGCAAGGCTCTAAGGTCACATACAGTTCACAATCCTCAAGCCTCCATGTCCCTAACCTTTTACAAGCCTCATCAATCACGATAATTTCCGCGTGGGCTAACGCATTCTGGCTGGTTTCGCGGCGGTTATGGCCTTTTGCAATGACCTGATCATGTAATACTAGTACCGCACCAATCGGAACCTCACCTATTTCTTTTGCTTTTTTCGCCTCTTCAATTGCTATACTCATAAAAAATTGTTCCCGGTTCATACAAAACGTCCTTAATTATTTTATTAGCTATGTTCGGATTTCATTATAACCTTTTTATTAAAATTAATTTCAGCTTATCTTTCTCGAATCTCTTCAAATTCTGACTCATATAGTAGTGATGGTGAAGTAATTTGTCTAATCTATCTATACCATACCTAAAGCATCTTGAAGAGAGAGGTTTATACAATACGATACTACAAGAATTTTTATAACGAAAGTGAAAGGCAAGAGTCCTTAGTCGAAAAATGAGGAGGAGTTCCTGTTGCAAATTCATGTTGTTCAGCAAAACCAGTCTTTATATGGGATTGCACAAGCTTATAATACGACGGCAGAGGATATAATTGAAGCAAATGAGCTTCCTAATCCAGACCGGTTAGTCGTTGGACAAACGCTTGTAATCCCAATTGTCGGGAGGTTTTATTGGGTTCAGGCAGGTGATACCCTGTATTCAATTGGCCGCAAATTTAATGTGCCCTACCAGCAAATAGCTGCGATTAACCGCATTAATGTTAATCAGCCATTACAAATCGGAATGAGACTTTATTTACCTGATCCCCCTAAAACGAATGCTGAATTTAATGCCTATATCGAACCGCGCGGGGAAAGTGTATCTCCCGCACTTGAGGCAAGCGCCCGGGAAGCAGCTCCTTATTTAACTTATTTAGCCCCTTTTAGTTTTGAAGCACTCCGGGATGGAGGCTTAAAAGAGCCTCCTCTTGATAATTTCATTCAGATATCTAATCAAAACGAGGTTGTCGCAGTAATGGTAATCACTAATAAAGAACAGGATCAATTTAGTGACGAGCTCGGTCGTATTCTTTTAAATGACATGAATGTTCAAAATCGATTTCTCAATAATATTGTCCAAACAGCAAGAAGATACGGCTTTCGTGATATTCATTTTGATTTTGAGTTCTTACGTCCAGCTGACCGTGAAGCGTATAATAACTTTTTGCGGAAAGCGAGAGATCGGTTTAAACAGGAAGGCTGGTTTATCTCGACTGCCCTAGCCCCAAAGACAAGTGCAACACAAGTGGGTTTATGGTATGAAGCTCACGATTACAAAGCACATGGGGAAATAGTGGACTTTGTTGTGATTATGACCTATGAATGGGGATACAGCGGTGGCCCGGCAATGCCGGTCTCCCCAATCGGACCTGTTCGGGAAGTGCTCGAATATGCGATTACAGAAATGCCTTCACAGAAAATCTTAATGGGGCAAAATTTGTATGGATATGATTGGACTCTTCCTTATCAAGAAGGGACAATTGCCGAAGCAGTGAGCCCTCAGGAAGCAATTGAAAGGGCCGTCCAGCACAATGTAGCGATTCAATACGATTATGAGGATCAGGCCCCTTTTATTGAATATCGGGATGCAGAGGGGAAAAATCATATTATTTGGTTTGAAGATGCCCGCTCGATTCAGGCCAAGTTTAATTTAATTAAAGAACTGAATTTAAGAGGAATGAGCTACTGGAAACTCGGACTTGAATTCCCTCAAAACTGGCTGCTCATTGTACAAAACTTTAATGTAACAAAGAAATAGCAAGGTAACCCTAAAATAAGTGCAGAACTTTACATAATAAGTTCTGCTTTTTTTTTCAAAAATTTATCTAAACAAATAAAAATAAATCGATTTCACTCTAAATACTAATTCTGGTTATGGTAAAATATATCCTATGTTCTTTTGAAATCAGTAATTGAACTTATATACTTTTTTATGATTTTTTTCTTAAAGGAGGGACTCTCCAGTGGTTTATTCCGCCACACCCTTTATTACCGTTGAAGGCCCGATTGGTGTTGGGAAAACCTCGCTTGCAAAAGCCATTTCCGAACACTTTTCCCACCAATTATTAAAGGAAATTGTCGACGAAAACCCATTCCTGGGAAAATTCTATGAAAACATTGAAGAGTGGAGTTTTCAGACTGAAATGTTCTTTTTGTGCAATCGTTACAAACAGTTAGAGGATATCAAAACACGCTATTTAAATCATCAAATCCCTGTTGTAGCTGATTACCATATTTTTAAAAATATGATCTTTGCGATGAGAACATTAAAACCAGAACAATTTCAAAAGTACGAAAAGATTTATCAAATCTTAACAAGTGACATGCCTAGCCCCAATGTAGTGATCTATCTTCATGCAAGTTTAGATACATTGCTCAGCAGGATTCAGGTGAGAGGCAGAGATATTGAAAAAAATATCAGTCCTCTTTATTTAGAGCAGCTATCCATCGATTACGAAAAATTTATGGATCAATTCCAGAAACAGCATCCTAAAATCCCTGTTATCCGAATTAACGGAGATGAATTGGATTTCGTTAAAAACAAAGAAGATTTAAACCTTATTTTATCCAAACTACAAATGATATTAGATGAAGGAGTAATCAAACATGAACCTGCGAGATAAGTACGGAATCCCGAGAAATGGAGTTATAACAATTGCGGGAACAGTAGGCGTTGGTAAATCCACCATGACAAAAGCATTAGCGGATGCTCTTGGATATAAAACCTCCTTCGAGAAGGTAGATTCTAATCCATATTTAGATAAGTTTTACGCAGACTTTGAAAGATGGAGCTTCCATTTGCAAATCTATTTCTTAGCCGAACGTTTTAAGGAACAAAAAAGAATATTTGAATACGGAGGCGGATTTGTCCAAGACCGTTCCATTTATGAGGATACTGGTATTTTTGCTCGCATGCATTATGAAAAGGGCACGATGAATGAAGTGGATTATGAAACCTATAAAAGTTTATTTGATGCCATGGTTATGACGCCCTATTTTCCTCATCCTGATGTACTTTTATATCTAGAAGGATCTTTCGAAGACGTAGTGGAACGCATTCGTGAGCGCGGACGTCCAATGGAGCAGCAAACGCCGATCGAATATTGGGAAGAAATGTATAAACGTTATGAAAATTGGATTAATAGCTTTAATGCTTGTCCCGTTCTTCGTATTAACATAAACGATTATGATTTAATTAATAATGCGGATTCCATCGAACCCATTGTTGAAAGAATTAGTCATTTTATGAAACAGGCTCATCTTTTAAAAATGTAAACCTTAAAAGCACCGAGAGCGTAAAATGCGTTTTCCCGGTGCTTTTTTTGCATAAAAAATTAGACTGCAACCAAAAGGCTACAGTCTGTTCGGACAATCTATTCTCCAATTACATTCGCGTGTTATTGATAGTCGAAATAATGGCGGAGGAAGAGGGATTCGAACCCCCGCGCGGTTTGACCCGCCTCTCGGTTTTCAAGACCGACCCCTTCAGCCAGACTTGGGTATTCCTCCATTGTTCGACAAAAAGTATAATAGCACACCCCCAAATTCAGTGTCAACTAAATAGAAGAAGTGGGAAAATTAAAACTAATCCCTAAAATCAAAGGCTTGGAACTATTGAGATAGCCCCAAGCCTTTTTCGCTTACTTACTTATGACCTCTTTATTTCTCATATATGGACGAAGCACTTCTGGAATCACAACAGATCCGTCGGGCTGCTGATAATTTTCTAAAATGGCGGCAACTGTTCTTCCAATTGCTAAGCCAGAACCATTTAAAGTATGAACATGCTCCGGTTTACCTTTGGCATCGCGGCGGAAGCGAATGTTTGCTCTTCTTGCCTGGAACGCTTCAAAGTTACTGCAAGAAGAAATTTCACGATACGTATTATAGCTTGGGATCCAAACTTCAATATCGTACTTTTTCGCTGCCGTAAATCCTAAATCAGCGGTACACATACTCATAACTCGATATGGAAGCCCTAATAATTGCAAAACCTTCTCCGCATGACCTGTCAGTTTTTCAAGTTCTTCATAAGAATCCTCAGGCCTCACAAATTTGACAAGCTCTACCTTATTGAATTGATGCTGTCTGATAAGCCCGCGTGTATCTCTTCCGGCAGACCCTGCTTCTGAGCGGAAACATGCACTGTACGCTGCATAATTAATTGGGAGATCGTCAGCACTCAAGATTTCATCCCGATGTAAGTTGGTAACCGGTACCTCCGCCGTAGGAATCAAGAAATAATCCTCACACTCGATTAAGAAAGCATCCTCTTCAAATTTTGGCAGCTGACCGGTTCCTGTCATGCTTGTCCGATTGACCATATATGGAGGGATCACTTCTTCATATCCGTGTTCTTCCACATGTAAATCTAACATGAAGTTCATTAAAGCCCGTTCTAGGCGGGCACCTAATCCTTTATAGAAAACAAATCGGCTTCCTGTTACTTTAGCTGCTCTTTCAAAATCTAAAAGATCCAAATCAGCTGCAATATCCCAATGCGGTTTCGCTTCGAATTCAAAGGCACGAGGTTCTCCCCACTTCCGGATTTCTACATTATCATCTTCTGTATCTCCAATTGGTGTACTTTCATGCGGGATATTCGGGATGGATAATAGTAAATTTTCTAATGTTTCCTCAACAGTCCTTAATTCTTCATCCAGCCCTTTAATGCGATCTCCAACGTCTCTCATTTCTGCAATGAGCTGATCCGCATCTTGCTTTTCCTTCTTAAGTTGTGCGATTTGCCCGGAAACCTCATTGCGCTTGCTTTTTAACTGCTCGGTTTCGACAATAAGTTCGCGTCTTCTTCCATCCAACTCCTCAAATTTCCCTAAATCAGTTAAATCTTCTCCACGTTTTTGAAGCTTTTGCTTCACTTCTTCAAAATTGTTCCGTAAAAATTTAATATCCAGCATTCTGTATTCCTCCTACAAGTCAATTGATCGGAATTAGCAGCCTAGCTATAAACGACCAGCAAAGATAAACTTCCAGCCAAACAAAAAACTCCCATCCCTATAAAAGGGACGAGAGCTGATTCCCGCGTTGCCACCCTAGTTGAAAGCTCGTGAGCTTTCCACCTTAATACGAATAACGGCCCGATACCGGAAAAACTTACTACGAATAATCGATTCGGTTTTTCACTCAAGGACGGATTCACATTACTTGCACACTGGTTCGCACCACCCACCAGCTCTCTTTAGAACAAAACAATGTTACTAGTTCCTATCAACGCATTTTACTTATTTGTTAATATTAGTAAATGTACTACAATTATAAACAGCTTTCAACTATTTATACAGATTTTTTATACTTTATAAAGTATAAATTGGCAGCATGATGATAAATCGGCGCAGTTGCCAATTTTAAGTGTAACTACGCCTAAATCTCGTCTTATGGCTCGCTATTGATTAGTTTTCTTTATATTCTTCAACCATTCCAACAAAATATTTGGTTAATCGAGGGTCATCGGTTAATTCAGGATGAAAGGAACACCCTAAATACTGACCTTCACGAGCCACAACAATTCGGTCATTATATTTCGCCAGAATTTCAACATCTTCTCCAGCATCAACTATATGTGGCGCTCTGATAAAGACAGCTGGGAAGTCATCTGCCACATCGACAATGGAAACTTCCGCTTCGAAGCTTTCTTTTTGGCGGCCAAATGAATTCCGTTCCACTGTTACATCCATCAGACCAAGATGAGGCTGGTCATATCCGACGATCTTTTTAGCAAGGAGGATTAAGCCAGCACATGTGCCAAACATCGGTTTCCGGGACGCTGCAAATTGGCGAAGAGGTTCCATAAGTTCGAATTCATCTATTAATCTTCTCATCGTTGTACTTTCTCCGCCTGGAATAATCAGGCCGTCCAGCTCAGCAAGCTGCTCTGCTTTTTTAACCTGAACTGCCCGTTCCCCACAAGATTCAATGGCCCGAATATGCTCCTCAATTGCACCTTGCAGTGCTAATACACCAATTGTAAGCATGATGAAAATTCTCTCCTTATCGGCTGCGGTCCTGCATTCTTTCTTCAGGTGCGAGGGTAGAAATCTCAATTCCTTTCATCGCTGTCCCTAGGCCTTTTGAAATTTTTGCAATTAACTCATAGTCTTGATAGTGGGTAGTAGCTTCTACGATGGCTTTTGCAAATTTAGCAGGATTGTCCGATTTAAAAATACCAGAACCAACGAAAACTCCATCTGCTCCAAGCTGCATCATAAGCGCTGCATCCGCAGGAGTAGCAACTCCGCCAGCAGCAAAATTAACAACCGGAAGACGGCCGCGTTTTTTAATTTCCAGTAATACCTCATAAGGAGCACCTAAATTTTTAGCTTCAGTCATGAGTTCATCTTCACTCATGCCTACTACTTTTCGAACTTGGGCATTTACTTTCCGAATATGGCGGACAGCCTCTACGATATTACCCGTTCCAGGTTCACCTTTTGTCCGTAACATAGATGCACCTTCACCAATTCGGCGAGCTGCCTCACCTAAATCACGGCATCCGCAAACAAACGGAACTGTATAATCCTTTTTATTTAAGTGATACTCTTCATCAGCAGGCGTAAGGACTTCACTTTCGTCAATATAATCGACACCCATTGCTTCAAGTACACGTGCTTCAACAATATGGCCAATTCGTGCTTTAGCCATAACTGGAATCGATACGGCATTCATGACTTCCTCAACAATGCGGGGGTCTGCCATCCGCGCTACTCCTCCAGCTGCACGAATATCTGAGGGCACCCGTTCTAACGCCATAACTGCAACGGCTCCCGCTTCCTCTGCTATTCTTGCCTGTTCTGCATTGACAACGTCCATAATGACGCCACCCTTTTGCATTTCGGCCATTCCTCTTTTAACTCTATCTGTTCCTGTTCTCATCTATGAAAGCCCCCTTAATGATTCATATGATAATGATATTATAAGTTCATCTTACACTATTATATAAGTGCTTGTCTTTTTCATTTATTTATTTATGATATATAAAATGTTGGTAAAAATGAAAAAACTCCCCCAAAAATGAAGGAGTTCCTATATTTTATGAAAACCAACCGGAAATCGTATCAACGATTGATCCAAATAATCCACTAAAGAAATCTCCAATTCCTCTTAGCATTAATACAAACCAATTAGCTTTTTCAACTTCTGAAGTTGTAACAACTGGAATTTGGATAGACTCGTTACCTTCTTGTGTAATAAATCCAGTTGGACCTTCGCCTGTATATTCTAATGTTACATAACCGACCACTTCACCTTTTTTTACAGGAGCTGTCAGTGATTCCTTTTCTAATACAAGCTTTGGCTGGTAAAGTTCTTCTTCACCATTTCGTATCATTACAGAGATTGGCGTTTCAGTTGCAATTTCAACAGAATCTTCTTTTCCTTTCTCTACCGGAATGGACTCTTTTCCTTCTTCTTGATAGCCTTCAGCTACTAGTTCTACTTTATTAAAGTTTGAAAATCCATAGTTTAAGAGGGTTTCAGTCTCAGAAAAACGCGTTTCTCTTTCAGCAGTTTTCATAATGACCGAAATAAATCTGCGTCCATCACGCTCCGCAGTGCCTGTAATCGCATATCCGGCAAAATCAGTAGAACCCGTTTTTAAACCATCCATACCTGCATATTCATAGATTAACCCAGGAAGCATCCAGTTAAAATTCGTATATTCCCGGCCATCTCTGAACGGCAATTTCGGTATACTCGCCGTTTCTAAAACCTCTGGATAATCAGTTATTAACCGATACGCTAAACGAGCTGTATCTCTGGCTGACATAATGTTTTCAGCATTAACATCCGTTCCCTGCGGATGGTTACCGAGTAAACTAGAGTTATTCAAACCCGTTGAATTAACAAATTTAAAGTTTTCTAATCCTAACTCAGCTGCTTTTTCATTCATCAATTTAACAAAATTGGTTTCACTGCCGCTGATCAGCTCGGCTAAAGCTACAGTTGCCGCATTCGCAGAATGGATTGCCATTGCCTGGTATAGTTCTAATACCGTGTAAGCTTCACCTTGTGTTAACCCTATATTAGATAGGCCAGGTGCAGATGAAAGCTTATGAATATATTCATTAATAACGACTTCCTGTTCCCAGCTAATCTTTTTGTCGTGGATTGCCTCTAACACTATGTATTCTGTCAGCATCTTAGACATACTCGCCACACCAAGAGCCGTATCTGCATTTTTTTCATACAATACTTTTCCGGTTTCACCATCAATTAAAATGGCTGCTTCTGCTGTTAATCCTAATGGATCGGTTGCAGCTTGAGCTGTATGTTGAACACCAAATATAGACGTAAAGAGCGCCATCCATACGAGTGCAAAAATCATGGTGATTTTACTCGCTCTTTTCATAAAATTCCCCTCCAAAGCATCCTTCTAATTTCTCCGTTAAGTGTACCATAATTACTAGCAAAAAAATAGACAGAGTCCTAAGACCCTGTCCCTTGTAAATACTAGTGGGAAAGGAAAAGTTTGTGAAAAATAGGTCTTTATGCCTGGATGATTAAGAAGAGTAATTTGGCGCTTCTTTTGTAATTTGGACATTATGCGGATGACTCTCTCTTAATCCAGCACCCGTTATCTTAACAAACTTTGTCTTTTCTCGCAGTTCCTCTAAATTCTTTGTTCCGCAGTAACCCATTCCAGAACGGATTCCTCCGATCAATTGGAAAATGGTATCACTTAGAGGACCTTTATAAGGAACTCTTCCTTCAATTCCTTCTGGAACAAACTTTTTCTGATCTTCTTGGAAGTATCGATCCTTCGAACCTTTTTCCATGGCTCCCACAGAGCCCATACCACGGTATACTTTAAAGCGGCGTCCCTGATAGATTTCCGTTTCGCCAGGGCTTTCAGAAAGACCTGCGAGCAAGCTTCCTAACATTACAGCGTGACCGCCTGCTGCTAGTGCCTTTACAATATCTCCAGAATATTTAATTCCGCCATCTGCAATGATAGTCTTTCCATGTTTTTTTGCTTCAATAGCGCTGTCATAAACAGCTGTAATCTGAGGGACACCGACACCGGAAACAACCCTTGTTGTACAAATGGAACCTGGTCCGATCCCAACTTTTACAACATCAGCCCCCGCTTCAATTAATGCTTTTGTTCCCTCAGCCGTTGCTACATTTCCGGCAATAATATTTAAATTAGGATATAAGCTTCTAATTTCTTTTACAGTATCTAAAACACCTTGGGAGTGACCATGAGCCGTGTCAACAACAATGGCATCTACCTTAGCCTGAACCAGCATTTCAACACGTTTCAAAGTATCCTTTGTTACTCCAACTGCTGCTGCAACTAACAGACGGCCTTGGTCATCTTTTGCTGCATTTGGAAATTCTATCACCTTTTCAATATCCTTAATTGTGATCAATCCTTTAAGGACCCCTTCTTCATCAACAAGTGGAAGTTTCTCAATTTTGTATTTTTGCAGGATACTTTCTGCTTCTTCCACCGTGGTTCCTACAGGACCAGTAACAAGCTCCTCTTTAGTCATGACATCACTGATCTTTAAGGAATAATCCGATATAAAACGTAAATCCCGATTCGTTAAAATGCCGACAAGCTTTTGTTCCTCTAAATTGTTCACAATTGGAACACCTGAAATCCGATATTTTCCCATCAAATGCTCAGCATCATAGACTTGGTGCTCAGGAGTTAAAAAGAAAGGATCTGTTATAACCCCATTCTCAGAGCGTTTTACCCGGTCAACCTGTTCTGCCTGTTGCTCAATCGACATATTTTTATGGATAACACCAAGGCCTCCCTGACGTGCCATCGCAATTGCCATTTCGGCTTCGGTAACAGTATCCATCCCCGCGCTAATTATAGGAATATTAAGTTTCAGCGTATCGGTCAATTGAACTTTTAAGTCAACATCCTTTGGTAAAACTTCTGAATGCCCAGGAATTAACAACACATCATCAAACGTAAGACCCTCTTTTGCGAACTTATCTTCCCACATTTTTATAGCCTCCCGGAAAAAAATATTATTTGTAGGTTATCAATTGGTCAAACTAGTGTCAAGAAGGTAATAATATGTTCAATAATTCAAAAAATTTGGGGGACACATTGTGATTTCCAATTCTATATGGTCACAAATGGACATTTTTATGTCTGCTGCATTCGTTCAAAAAAAGTTAAAAACACATTATTTAAAACATAATTATGATTCCCAAAAAAGCTATGAGAATACTTACCGCTTCATGTATTTCTTAGAACAAGGCAAAGCCTATTATTCGCTTGCTGAACAGAGCCATCTTTCGATCAAACCAACCTTAATTTTTTATGGATATATCAATTTATTAAAAGCCTGTATTCTCTTGAATGACCCAAATTATCCAGAATCTACTAGCGTGTTAGCACATGGAGTTACAGCGAGAAAAAGAAAAAAACAAAATTATTCGTTTTTAAAAGATGAAATTAAAATTCAAAAACACGGTCTCTTTCCTCACATGTCTATGAAAATGTTTCACATGAAACACTTAGAGGGAGAAAAGTGGTCGATGCAGGATTTGCTAAATGAAATACCAGAATTAGAACCGTATCTTCTAGAACTCATTAGTGAACAGCCTCTTATCAAATTAGAGAATACAGAAAACACAGTGATAATCCGAGAACAATTGTTAGATTACTATCACCTATCCATTCATGGGTTTACGCAGCATATCTCGGGATTTTTTGAGGGAGCCACAGTTCAAGCTACTCCATTTAGAAACCAAAATCAACTTTCGTTTTCTGAGCCTGCTTTTACGCAAACAAATGAGAGATTACCCTTCCGCTTTCATGTTACAGATAAGAGTTATTGGATTCGTACGGAGAAAACGACTTTGCAAACCTATCCGGAGATGCTGGTTCATTACTTAATCCTATACAACCTCAGTATGATTGCCCGCTATGAAACGGATTGGTGGTGTGATTTAATTAAAACGATGCCGAATGAAGAGTATCCTTTAATTTCTTCATTCCTGCGCATAACTGCTACAAAAGGGCCTTATTTTGTTTTTCATTTCATTCGGGATTCGTTGAGGGGAGACGAGTAGGGAGAAGGTTTACATTACACATTATGGGTGGAAAGGAAAGAGCAGACCAGCACCTGTTTTGAGTATTAATTATATTTTTGCACGATAAATAAGATTTTTGCACGTTAGACGTCTATTTTCGAACGTTAATTGGGGTTTTTTGCACGTTATTCGGTATTTTTCGCACGTTAATTTGCATTTTCACTTGAATAATCTCCTTTTTACTGCCGGTCAACAAGAATAAATAAAAAAATGATGAAATCTAATTATTTTAACAAAAAAACATTAAACCATGTCATGATTACCGATATTTCATAAAATTCATACCCAAAACTCTAAAAAATGATGAAAAAATGAGGCAATTCCTTTTAACAACTGGCCCTTTATTTAATTTTCTATAAAAAAACAGCCTAGGATTATCGAATCCCAAGCTGTTTCCGCTTTGCCTGGCAACGTCCTACTCTCGCAGGGGGCGCCCCCAACTACCATCGGCACTGCGGCGGCTTCCGATGACCGGCGAATTCCGGCGTCTGCTGCACTCAGTCACATCCTCGTGTACGAAGTACACTCCGGTGTTCCCTCCCTTGCATCCTTGGACTTCTTGGTCCTCGAAACCCTTGGACTCCACTTTATCCTTTTTCCTCAATCAACCCTATTTTTCTTTCCTACCGTGTCCTTTCGGACACAAAAAAACAACCTAGGATTTGATCATCCTAAGTTGTTGCGTTTTGTGCCTGGCAACGTCCTACTCTCGCAGGGGGAGAGCCCCCAACTACCATTGGCGCTGAGAAGCTTAACTTCCGTGTTCGGGATGGGAACGGGTGTGACCTTCTCGCCATCATTACCAGACCGGTTATAGCTGAAAAAATAAAGACAAATTCTATTATAATGGGTTTCTTGAAATTTTCAAGAACTATTTTAGAGAACTTCGTTCTCTCAAAACTAGATAACGACTAAAGAATTATCTGTAAGGACCGAATCACCATGTTTGTTTTGTCTAGCTGCAGAAGCCAAATCCTTCGGCTGCTTCGCTTCTTCTGTCGAAGTCAAAGAACGGACTTCTCCGTCAGAAGCTCCACCATCCTCGGATTTAAGCGGTTCTTTTAGCTTTTCGATTTTGGTTAAGTCCTCGATCGATTAGTATCTGTCAGCTCCACACGTCACCGTGCTTCCACCTCAGACCTATCTACCTTGTCATCTTCAAGGGATCTTAC
>NZ_OAOP01000017.1 GCF_900207585.1 Bacillus oleivorans
GCGGTACCCCTAATAGAATATAATAGCTTTATTGAAGTTCTTAGCTAGATAAAAGTTATAGTAATCCTTAGAACTAAAAAGTGAGAAAGAATGGTTGACTTAATATTTAAACTAAAGCTATACATTAATACTATATCCTTTTTAAAAGGGGAGTAGCTTTTACACCAAAGTCGTCATTTCGGAGATTTCTAATCTCTCGGCTTTGTTGGCAGCGAATTCGTTGTTAGCAAGACCTTTGCCTATTGGTAAAGGTCTTTTTGTTTTTCCAGATCTGAGTTGCATGAATAGGACTTTTTGATATCAAACTATAGAAAGAATGGTGAGAAGGATTATGAAAAGAAAAGCATCCTTTGTGGAGTTGGTCAAAAAAAAATAAAGAGGATCTCTTGAAAGATAAAAAGCAGGTTGCAAAAATAGAGGAACGGCTCGATGCAAGACATGTAATGCCCAAAAAATAAGTGGCTAAAGATCCCGAAATAAAAACAGGAAGACATTCATGATTCTGAGAAATATAGGGCACTATTAGGAATAGGATCAACACAGATCGATCTTATACTTGAAAAGGAAACATATAGGGCAGGTGAGCAGGTAAAGGGATATTTCTTGATTAAAGGTGGAACTATATTACAACAACTGAAACGGATCGATTGTGATTTGGTCCTAATGGATAGGGAGGAGAAAAACGAAGAAATCGTTGATTCTGTTACTATTTTAACAACCAAGTGTATTCAGGCAGATGCTATCTTTTCCGGCTACCGAACTCTACCCGAGTATCGACAGCCACATTATCTTATCGATTTAAAACAAGACTAGCTTTCAAAAAAAGTCTAGAAAGCTTGGATCAGGATGCTATTCGGATCACTGAGGATATTAGAAATAATGACACAGCTAGAACTATTTTTAGACATAGAACTATTTAATAGGAGGAAAATTTAATTGGAACTTTCAATTTTATTAGAATATGGATGGGTATTGCTATTATTAATCGCCATCGAAGGCTTGTTGGCAGCGGATAATGCGCTTGTACTGGCCATTATGGTAAAGCATCTTCCTGAGGACGAAAGAAAAAAAGCACTTTTCTATGGACTAGTAGGTGCCTTCGTTTTCCGCTTTGGTTCATTATTCATCATTTCTTTCCTTGTCGATGTTTGGCAGGTACAGGCTATAGGTGCTTTATACCTGTTATTCATCGCAATCAATCATATTTTGAGGAAACTCGTCATTAAAAATAAAGATGTGAATAAGGCAAAAAAGGAAGAAAAGAAATCCGGTTTTTGGGGAACAGTTTTTAAAGTAGAATTGGCAGATATTGCTTTTGCTGTTGACTCAATTTTGGCTGCTGTTGCGCTGGCTATGACCCTTCCGAACACAAATATTCCGAACATTGGGGGTATGGATGGTGGTAAGTTCCTCGTCATTTTTGCCGGTGGATTAATCGGTTTAATTATCATGCGTTTCGCTGCTAACTTCTTTGTGAAATTGCTTCATGCAAAGCCAGGTCTTGAAATTGCCGCTTTTGCGATTGTCGGCTGGGTTGGTGTAAAACTTGCCGTCTTTACATTAGGACATCCAGATGTCGGAATTATTTCATATGAATTTGCACATTCAACAGAATGGAAGCTCATCTTCTATACTGTTTTGATTGGGATTGCCGCAGCTGGCTGGTTTCTGACTAAAAAAACGGACGAAAAACAGCCTTCGGAATAACTTAGATTGTTAAAATACGAGATTTTTGAGGAAAGAGCCGGAAGGGGATTCAGATAAACCGGTTCTTTTTTTTGCATAAAAATCCCTGAAGAAAGAAGAAAACCCTCATGTTAAATATTTAGATCACAAATCAGCTGCGATAGCTTTATTTCAATACATTGAAGGCTGGTATAATCGTAAAAGGATTCATGGTAGTTTGGGATATAAAACACCACAAGAGATCGAGAACTCCATTAGGGTACCCTTTGATTGAACGTAATTCCGAAATTCTTCACTGGTATATTGAGAGCCTAAATCTGTATGCAGAATAAGCCCATTTGCTGGGTTTTGTGCCAAATATGCGTTATCTAATGCTTTCATCACTAAGTCTGTATTCATGATTTGTGAAAAAGAGTATCCAACAACTTTTTTAGAGTGCAAATCCATTACAGAAGCTAAATAGCACCATCCATCTTTAAGAGTGTGGATATAAGTAATATCAGCTACCCATTTTTCATTAATAGTCGTAGTAGTAAAGTCGCGGTCTAACAGGTTTTCGCGTTCTTTTATCGATTGCTTACTTGAATAAGGCCTAGTGACAGGGTAGCTGCTCTAGTCCGCAGGATTTCTTCCAGTAAAATTAATTTACTTATTTAATATGGTAATAAAAGAGAAATCCTTGAAATTACCATGAGAGTCCTAATTCATCGCAATAAACATCTGCTTCAATAAAACAATTCTTCATATCAGCCTCACTATCTAATTCAGCGAGAATATCATACACTGTCTTTTTTAACGCATCGACAGTTGTATAAGGGACGTAGATTATATACTCGTTAGCTATGATCTCCATTTTGTAATTATCTTTTAGGATCTGCTCGACACTTTCTCTTACCTTTCCTTTGCTACGTACAAATTTATTGTTATTTTCTATTCGCAGCCACATTCTTATTTTTGCAGTGTTTTCTATATCAATATGAGCTTGTTCCTCTTTGCTTTGCCTTGTTGTTCGTATGTAACGATATAGTGTTGCTTGACTTATTCCGGTCATTTCCACAATCTCGCTAATACTGTATTCCTTAGAGTTATATAGATTAAGAGCTTTCTTTATCTGTTTTTCTTTCACTTTTGTACGGCCGCCATTTCTTCCTCTGGCTCTTGCACTCTCTAACCCCTCTTTTGTTCGTTGAGCAATTAGGTCTCTTTCGAATTGGCTGAATGCTTGAAAAACAGTAAGCATCAGTTTCCCTTGTGGTGTATTCGTATCAAAATTCTCTTTTATGCTAATCAATTTTACATTTTTGCTTTCAAAGTACTCAACTAACTCGATCAAATCTTTTGTACTTCGACCTAATCTCGAAAAACTCTCTACCACAATCGAATCTCCGCTTTATAGTTAACTAAAAATATATAGGATATACATTTGTTTTTTCTACTTTATTCAAATCTGAGTTTAATAGATTTCTTGCATTAGAACGAGGCTTCCTAGTTATATTTTATAAAACTCACTGTGTAAAAATCCGGGTTTCCGAAAGAGACTATTATCCTAATGTTACCACATATATTTCCAGCAATATTCTATATCGTTTTCAGAAAATTGTTGATAGAATCTTTTCTGTATAAATAAAGATAGAAAAACAGGGGGATAATCATGTTCAAATTAAACAAAATGAAGGGAAAAAAAGCATTTTTAGCAATTCTTCTCATTTCCTTCATCATTTCAGGCCTTTTTGGTATAGCGCCAGCCCAAGCCTCAACAGTATCATACGCTTCTATTTCTGTCGATGGAAAGCTTATTAAGACGAGCTATTATATGCAAAATGGTCGTTTGATGGTACCAGATATATTTTTCAAGCATACAGGTGCTACTGTTGATCGGAATGAAAAATATCAATCTATCGCTATTGAGAGAAATAATATTGTTGCCCTGCCATTAGGTAAAACATATATGGACTATTACATTAAGGAAAAAAACAAATGGATCCGTGAGTCCCTAGCTACGACAACAACCACAATTGATGGACGACCATATGTTCCGTTATTAGTGACTGCACAGAAGTTGGGAATGACCGTTACCTATGATCCTAAGATTTACAGAACCTTTATTCAGACAAACACGCCAGAAGCGAATAAGCCAATCGCTTATGAAAAAGCCGAAACAACTAAAAAGCAGATTGCATTAACTTTTGATGACGGTCCTGACAAACTTATTACACCTCAAATTTTAGATATATTAAAAGAAAAAGGTGTTCCCGCGACGTTTTTCGTTGTTGGAGAGCAAGTTTCCTATTTTCCACAATTGGCAAAACGAATGGTAGACGAGGGACATACCATTGCAAATCACACTTGGGATCATCCGGAACTTTCAAAACTATATACGTCCCAGGTTATTCAGCAACTTAAATCTACGAACGAAATAATTGAAAAGGTAACAGGAGTAAAAGCTACATTAATTAGGCCGCCATATGGCGATTTTACATCTGCAGATGCCCTTATATTTGAAAGACTAGGATTTAAAAACATTCTTTGGTCAGTAGATACACTCGATTGGAGTGGTACATCCGCAGAAGAAATTATGACGATTCTGAATAGGGATAAATCACCTGGTGGAATTGTCTTGCAGGGGTAAGTGAACGATTCGAAGAATGAACCGCCACATCTGAAAATATTCCCATTTACAAATAGAAACCGAGGGTTTTATTTGTAAAATAATGTCTTATGACATGAAAAGGAAGGAATCGTTGTCGTACCCCTTAAAGAGATGCATATCTATCTTTATTTCTCACTTTATTGAAGACAAACTGCTGTCTCTTGCAATAGGAACATCAAATGGAAGTTTTGGGGGTTTACGATTAAAGTCAATTCGATATTTACCGAACCGATTAACATGTGCCGTAACATATGGGCTTAAATAAGACAACCATTCTTCCTCATACTCATTCCCTTCTTGAATATAATCCTGGAGAATACGAGATAAAGAGAACACATTATAAAAGATCAAACTATTTGCTACGAGATGATTATATTTAATCACTTTCCGTTGTTTCTCGCGATCATTTTCTGCAATAATACCAAGTCCACCAAAGAACAACCATTTGGTAAATCCATTAAACGCTTCACTTTTATTAGTAGCAGACTGAATCGTACTTCTTAAATCCTCATCTGCCATATATTGAAGAAGAAACAGGGTACGAATGACTCTTCCAAGTTCCCGAAACGCTTTATATAGAATATTCTTTTGACTATAGGTTCCCAGTTTATTAAGGATGATTGAAGGAGTAATTTTCCCTGATTTAATCGACATCGCCACTCGAAGCATATCTTCATAATGATCTTCGATCAGTTTCCAATCAATTTCGTCTGAAAACAAATCGTCGATGTTTTCATACACATCTTCTTTGGTTGGGCAGAACATCTTTAAATCCTTCCAGTTACGGATCCGGGGCATCAGTTGAATACCGAGAAGCGCAGAGAGTCCGAAGACGGTTACACTTTGCCCTTGTGTATCGGAATAAAGAATTTCGGGCTGAATGTCCACTTTTCCTTCATTCATTAGAATGTCTAGGATATGAATTCCTTCCCAAACCCCACAAGGAATAAAGTTACTGAACAAAGCAATATAGGTATCTGATACATGATAATATCCTATCCCACCATATCCTCCATAGCGAATATGATTTTCTGAGAGCAAATTTTGTTCATATAAGTCCCACATGGTTCCATCCGCAGAAGCACGCTTACCATCTCCCCAATGTTTCGGGAGATCAAACTGGTTATAAGCATTAATAATGTATCGAATAGCTTTATCCAAATCCTCATTGGTCACATGATATTGGTTAATCCGAGCAATTTGTTTTCGATCCAGTTCTCCCAATGAACGAGACGTTTGAGTAGGACCTAGGTTGCATCCATAGCAAAAGGTATTCACTAAGTATCGTTCGACAGGATTTTCTATTCTGGCTTCATGCCCTGAGATCGGACCAAAGAAGCGAGTCCAATTAAGCCAATGCTCCGTATCTGCTAATACATCTAGTACATTGATTGGTTCAAGTTTTTGAGCAATATAAGCTTCCAAGGTTTTCAATCCTGGGGGAAGCTTTTTCTTTTTGATCTTGCTAATGACAACTTCGCCATTTTCAATACGTACTTGTTCATTACGTGGAAAGGATTGATCGGTCTGTCGAGCCACATTTTGAAATCGCTTACGCATCTTTTGGATAAAATCATTTGCAATAGGGAATAAGTTAACTTGCTCACAAAATTCTTCCACACTCTCCTCATACTCTTCCCATGAAATCAGCTGTTCCCGATAATCGGCATACTTTTCGCTACCTTCAATGTACAAGTTTCCTGCTTTTAACTCCAGTATGATTTGTGAGAAGAAACACACTTCAAAGTGACGACGGTTTACTTCCTCAGGTCTAGTTTCTTTCTTTCGTTTGCGACTGAGCCATCTCCACCAGCTATCAGGAACCCAGGATAAGTCAATTAAAGGAGTTACTTCTTTTTTCCATGGACCAATTTTCTCCACGTGAACCACTGAAATCCATTCCTTACGAGTATACTGATGGGATAACAGAAACGACACAGATTCTTCAATAGCTGTATCTTGATTAGTAGAACGTAAGGGTAAAGATTTTATAATTTTAAAGAAAGTTGAGCGATGACTCTTAAAAAACCGCCATAAGAATAAAAAGTAGTTGTCTCCACTAAGTGCTAAATGATTTTCACAATCACGCAATACCTGTTCTTCTCGATCTCCAAGCACTTTCTGCATCGCTTGAATGCGCTCTTCAGCTTCGCCTTCAAGTTGGTAAGCCAACAGTAAATGATGAAGCGTTTCAACCAATGAATCGGTTTTCCTTTGTGTCTTTTCTTTATAGTCTTTCAAAAATTGACGACCTTTTTTATGAATACTCATCATGCGTTTAATCATGGTTTCAGCAATATCATCTAATACTTTTGAATATTGAACATAAACAAGTGAAACCGCAAGAGCGTAGCGTTTATCTCCTTTCATTTTCATCATCCGACCTGCATCTAAGGTTTTCGCTTCTGCTGCCATTTGTTTGATTTTGATGATAGGGATTTCTTTCAATGCTTCACGGGGGATTTGTTGTTGTTTCAACCAGTCACGATGAGCAATCAAATCCTTTAGATGAGATAACTTTGCACTTTTCGCATCTTCTTTTAACTTATTCCATAGGCTATAAGTCGATCCTTCTGTGGATTGGAAAAGTTCATTGATCGTTTCTTTTTGTCCTTCACTCAATCTAACGTTGATCTGTTCATAGATCACACGATATGATTTCTTACGAACTTCGTTCGCTGCTTCTTTTAATGTGTTATAAACAGGGAGTTCATAACATTGGCAAATTAATTCTTCGATAGCTGCGTTAACGAGGTCAGCAGGTTCATCTTTGCTCCAAGACAGTTTGCCCATCGTATCGATCATGAATTGACGAGCTTGCTCATTAAAAGGGCGAATTTGTAGGTAATCTCGAACGAAACGATAGTGCCTTTGGCATGTTCTAGATTCACAATAGGCTATCCAATCTTCCTTGCTAGGTAGAGGTAATTGTACTCTACTGGCAATATACTCAATGATCGTTTGAGGGATATCTAACATTCGAGGAAAAAAACCTAGCTTTTGCACGGTCTTAATCAGCACCAATAATCCTAACTGTTGAATATTTCCTCTAGACTTAGTATCTGTCCACTCAATTTCTTCTCTTCTAGGAGTATAGACTTCTTGTAAGTCTTGTTCAGTTAAACTACTCTTAATTCGAGGGTAAATGGTATCTTGAATACTAGGCAATAGAGTTCCCTTCTTTGCTACGTCTATTTTTCTGACTTTTTAGTTTATTTAATGATAAAATAAAAACCTACCCATATATATGGTAGGTTGATTCCTTATATGGAAAAATTTTTAGATGTGGCGGTTGAAAGTCGTTTTGGTTGCCGTACCCCAAATAGGCGCTTCTAGAAGTCTCGATTCATTCCCATAAACGATTGAGGGAATTAACAAAAACATTACGAGGGCAAAAAAGATTTTTTTCTTACTAAACAATGTTGACACCTCCAGAAAAGTCTTAATCAAATATAGTTTTCCTTAAGAGGTGTCTATTTATTTATTTTATTCTTTATTAATTGGCATAGAAAATTATATAGTTAATGAAAATAAGCGAAAGGACTCTTAATTTTGATAAAATAAGGATTAGCATTTAATAGGGGTGTGAATTATCAAATGGCTAATGAATTTGCACAACTTGCTGTTTCACCATTGTATATTTTAATGGTTGTATTAAGTATTTTATATTTAATCTTTTTAAGAGAAGACAAAGGTTGTATTACGACTTTCGGAAGAATAGCTTCTGTGGTGTATATTCTTATATATCTATTAGCACTGTATTTATTTATATTTTAATCTTCAATTATAAGGAGCATTCACGGCTGCGGCGGCGACTTGACCAACGCTGCCGGATTAGATGCAATATGCCAGGGATTAAGAATGACAAGTGACAATGATCATGAGGCGTTAGAGAAAGGATAAATAATCTACGAGGCCCTCTATGTACAACTGGCTGTTGAAGATCTTCCAGCGCCCGGGAGAAGCCGCGTATAAGCCGGCATGACAACGAGGTTATGATCGAAGCCTAGCCTTTGTCTCTGCGTCCTGGTAAAACGCTCCATGTGCTGCCGCTGACTTCTGGTTATTTATCCTCATCTTTTTGTTTTTGCGGCACAAACTTATATTCACCCGTATCATTGAAATGAATATTGATTTTCAAATGACGAATTGCGTCATTATGAAGAACGAATGAATGGTCATCGGCCATCTGTTGCCATACACGCGGATTGGATCGATACAGTGTATCTCCCAGGTTCAACACGTCGGTATGGATGCGGATACCTTCGCGAAAAACATGGAGGATTTGACCTTCCAAAAGTTTTGTATATCGTTCCATCAACTCATTTTCCGTCATGGCTTCGCGCAGTTCGACAAGATACGCGTCCAATGTAATCGTCATGTCAAAATAGGCTTTGTCCCATTTCGCCTGAGGTCGAATATGGATGCGCGGTTTTTTAAACAGCATGACGGCCGAAATATCATCGTCGGACAATAAAGCAACGGGATAGCTTTGCGTCTTTGGATTCACCCATTGCCAGCCCGTAAGATCGGTTCGACTGATCCAGCCGTTCCATCGTTTCGTTTGGAACAGATCCGCGCCATCAATTTCCAAAAGCTTCATGTTTTTACCGTCCTCTCTCCAAAAAGCGGCGTTTAATGTCAATGACGGCAAATAACTTGACCTGGCCTTATCTTTTAATGAACGTATAAATTGATACAAGCGGACGGGGGAAATCGAGGAGCTTTGGCGATACTGATCTTTCGGTTCATGCAACAGGGTGTAAAGCGGAGAAAATTTGAAAAAGGTTTGGGCTTTGAAGATATCTTCGATATTTTCTTTTGTGCTGAATATCCATGTATTGTACCGTATTTCTTTATAGCGATTCGTAAACTCCAGAAATTCCAGATGTTTGTCCGCCTTCAATACATTGTCGGTAACGACGATCGTCGATACCTGTTCCCAAAAAAGCGCTTGTTGAGATGCAGCTTGCAGTTTGTTGGCCGCATCCCAAAGGCTTTTTCCCGCCGCTTTCCCTACATAACTGGTTGGCTGTTTTGTTTTTGCCTGCCCTTCCGATTTGGCTGCATCCGAAAAGTCTAACATCTGAGCATAAAGAACATACTCTCCATCTTTGTAGTCGGCTCCAATAGCCGTAACATAATGGATCGTTTGGATTTCTAACGAGCCCCAGCATCCTGTCGTCAGAAGCAAGCTCGCTCCCGCGACCAAGATTAAAATCGCCTTCATGATGAGTCCTCCTCTGCTTTCCGGGTTGAATCTTGCGTATTCACGGCATTCGGACGTTTCCGCCGCCAAGCCCATGGAAGATTGAACAGGGCTTGAGGCAAGTCTGCCCTGTCCAGCGGCGACAAAGGAGATAAATAAGGTAATCCGAAAGACTGCAGGGTGGAAAGATAGGAAAGCAGCAGTACCACTCCGCAAAAAAAACCGTATAAACCGAAGGCGGCAGAAACAAAGAAAAGGCCAAACCGCAGTATACTGACCGTAGCATTCAACGAATGATTCGGCACCATAGAGCCGAACACATGGGTAATCGCGGCGATAACCAGAACACTGGGCGACATAAACCCTGCCCGAATCGTGGCATCGCCAATAATCAGTCCTCCTACGACAGTAATCGTTTGTCCTAATGAAGCAGGCAACCGCGCTCCCGCCTCACGAAAAGCTTCCAGGAAAATCAGCGTCAGAAACATTTCTTGAGCGACAGAGAATGGGAGGCCCAGCCGCTGTACCGAAATGGTAGCCAATAGCAATATTGGTATTTGTTCGATGTGAAAGCTTAGCAGCGCAGTCCATAGCGCGGGCAATAACAGAGCTGTCAAAATCCCGACTATTCTGAGCCCTCTTGCTACAGCAACGCTCAGCGCGGGATAATGGATATCTTCTGCGGTCTTCAACAGTAAGAAGACGTCGGCCGGCGCAATTAGGGCGCTGGGCGTACCCTCCGTTAGAACGACGCAACGACCGCTCAGCAGCGAGGCCACGGCGAAATCGGGCCGTCCTGTATAGGCCATCATCGGGAATATGGATTTCGGAGTCGAAAGCATTTCTTGCAGCTGCCCGGCGCTGCATATCCCGTCATATTTGATACCCTGCAGTTTCGTTCGAAGATTGTCAACCAGCGCCGCGTTCGCAACATCTTGCAAATAAAGCAATCCGATTCGGGTTTGCGTGCGCTGTCCGACCGTTACCTGTTCATAACATAAGGAGCCTGTTCTCATGCGCTTGCGAATTAAAGCGACATTGGTCGCAATCTCTTCCACAAAACCGTCTTTAGGACCTTTGATCGACACATCGATACTGGATTCTTCCGGTTTTCGCTGAGGCACCTTGGCCATATCCCATGCATACACGCACTGTTGAACAGGCGTAAAAATAATGAGTTTTCCATCCAGCACATGCTGTACGATTTGCCGTCTCAACATCAGCCCGTTGCCCGTTACCTTCTCTAGCGGCAGCTCATCATTGCGGGTCATGGAGTCGCCATTGAAGCCTGTTGTTCTAAAGAGCCGCCTTAAACGCGGCAGAACGATGTCTTTCCATTCCCTTGGATCCGTCAACCCTTCGCAATAAAGCAATAAAACAGAGGAGTTCGGATTCTGCCTGTCACACAGGCAAGAAACAGATTTGACATCGGCGGAATTTTGAAATAAACCGGTGATCTCCTGTTCGGTCAAGCCCAGGTCATTCGCGCAAGCATCGTTGGAATGCCCGATTTTCTGTTCCGCAGGCAACGAAGCAGGTGGATAAGACCGCTTTCGGAACCATTGCATCAACCAGTTCTTCATGATCCCCTCATCCTCCATCTTGAAATCCATGTTTTTCCCGCAAACAAGAAGGTGAGTCCGATTACCAGGACGAAGGTGGATGGGAAATACATCGTTTTTAGAAATTGCAAAAACCGTACGTCACTTATCGGCGCCAAAATGGCAATAAGCAGAGTTCCGGTCGCAAGCAGCAGAAGCGGCGTTCTGTTTTTCGGTTTCCACACATCCGCAATGATGAAGAGGGAAAGCGAAAGGCGAATGAATTCTCCGGATACCCACTGATAGATTGCAAAAACATCCAAATGTTCTATGTACTTTCCCAGTTCGAGAACACGCCACTGTTCAAATGCCGGATATCTCTGCAAAGCAGCTTCCTCTGCCCCATAAATCGAAATCGCTCCCATTAAAGGGCCTATTGTCAATCCGGCGAGCGAAAAAATCATGAACAGCACGCCGGCGAATGAAGGGCGATTGATCAGACGATGTTGAAAAAAAAGAAGAAGCACAAGCTCGAAAATTCCGCTCGCCGCATATAGGCTGCCCCGCCAAACGGGAGCGAATCCATCGGCAAGGAGGGGGAGAACAAGACTGTAGTCTTTATGCTTGAAGTTGAAGGTCATAACAAATACTCCGAGAATCACCACAAATGGCAGCAAAATACCCGACGTAATCGCGATGGAACGAAGGCCCCCGGTTGCAAGAAAGAAACAGCAGGCTAATACGAGAAGAGCAAGCACGAATTTGGGTGTATGCGGCATATAAGTCGAATGGGTCCATACAATGAAATAAAAGAGGGTAACGTAACCCTGCAGCCATATGTAGATGCTGACTGCCGCAAGGATAATGACGGACAAGCCTTTGCCGAAATGGTGCTGCAACCAATCGGAGAACGGCTGTTGACCCTTGTGTTTCATGATATAGACTAGGCACGCCCCCCAAACAGGCAACAAGGCCAATACCATCCCAACGGAGACTACAGCATCTCTTCCCGCTGCGTCCAACAATATGGGAATCAAGACCACATGATTGAGAAGGCCGATCGAAAGTAAAAGAATGGAGTAACCTTGCAACGCAGAAATATTATTTTGAATTTTATCGTCACCTCCCGATCATCGCCTGACATTTTGTCCATGAAATATATAATTGTAATTTAACCATTCGAATCGAAAAAAATACCCAATAAAATGAATTTCCATTGACAGAGAGGAACACGTATACTAAATGTAAGGTTCAATCATAAAACGAACGATCTTCAAACCATTTTGCCGACTCGTTGCTTTCGCATTATGTGCATTGACAGGATGAAAAAGTAATTTCATTTTGCTAAATAAGTTGAAGATAAATCGGTATGTTCATTGGGATCACATTCGCCCATATGAAGTAGCGTTTTTTATTTGGAGGGATTTGAATGCTCTGTTCCATATCAAAAGGGGGAATTGGCAGATAAGCAAAATTTTAACGCAATGGGAGAAGGAATATTTGGGACGGGGGTCGGTATTGGTCAAAACGGACATCATGCGCAATATGATTATTGTGGGACTTAAAGGGATATTAACTCTCGCTGAACCAAAAATTGGCCGGGACATCGGAGGGTATGCTGTCTGTAAAGCGCATCAGGGCAGATTTGGTGGAATCGGGAAGAGAACAGCTTGGAAAGATGATCCTTGAGTTGACGGGGGAACAAGTCGTCAGCTTCCACACCGATATCAGCACGCGTACAGGGGAAAGAGTAATGGTGTTCGTGCTCTCCGATAATCTGGAGAAGAAATTAATTGAATAATGCGTATTGGCAGATGAATCGAAAGATCCGAGAGGATCCGTTGAAGTTAAGCCGGTAATTCAGGACACCCTGAAGTTACCGGTTATTTTTTTGCAAGGAGTTGAATTTACATCATGTTCGATATCGTTGTCGGGAATTTGTTGTCCCCAATTGTACTTTTTTTCGTATTGGGGCTGACCGCCTTGACGCTACCCCAATAAGAATAAATAAAAGTAAAATAAATATGATGTATGAAGATTATTTCAAACACCTCGCAAAAACAACGAATTTCTCATGTTACTCAATTTAAATATAAAAACCGATGCTCCCTTTCGGTGAAGGAAAAATCGGTTCTCTTATAATTTTCATTCATCGGAACATGAATGGTATTCAGTATTTTGGTCTGATCTAATCTTTATCAGGTAATTTAGAATTGGTTTTTTCGACCGCTTTACGAAGTCCTTTCGCTAATTTTTCTGCATCGTCATTCGCCCAAAAGTGAACGAAAAGGAGATGTGGTTCTTCAAATAACATGTGATTATGCACAGCTTCTACTTCGATGTCATGTTTTCGTAAAACACGTATTACTGAATTCACTTCTTCTGCTGTTAACACAAAATCTCCTGTAATCGCTGCATTTTGTCCACCAGTCGGTTGAAAGTTAATTGCTGTTGACGTCCCCATTGACGGAGGAATGACCATTCCGTTTTCTTTGATTTGTTCAGAGCGCGGGAAACTAATCTTGTAAACACCATTACTTAAAGATCCTTCCTTACCGAAAATTTGATCAAGCTTCTTCTTATCCAATGGAAATTCTCCATTAACCAATGGTTGGTTGGCATTGATTGGTGTGTTCGATTGATTAATTCCAGAACGAAGCGTTTTCGCTAACTCAGAGGGATTTCCATGCCGAAAGCCCCATGGCGCGTATCGGTATGCGGAAGGAAAATGGACGCTGAAAGAAGTCGTGGGCCACATCGCAGACGGAGAACGCGTCATGACCTACCGCCTGCTCCGAATCGCAAGAGGGGACCAGACGCCTCTGTCCGGTTTCGACCAGGAATTGTTCATGCCTCCTTTCGGGAGCTGGATAACCGCGCAATTGGCCGAAGACTACCGGGCCGTACGGCAATCGACGATCACACTGCTGCGCGGGTTACCGGCGGAGGCGTGGTCCTGCAAAGGCACAGCCAACAACGCAAACATTACGGCGCGTGCCCTCGCGTACGGCATCGCAGGACACGAGATTCATCACATGGGGGTCATCCGAAATCGGTATTTGAGTTAGTTGTCCGGAAGATCGGGACGGAAGCTGCGCGGAAAACGCGGCTTCCGTTCTTTCTTTATGGCAGCCTTCCCGCCCCGTTCATAGACTGATATGAAGAGAGGACAAGACGGGTTGAAAAAAGCAGCAGCGATTGGTTGCAGACTGGATTTTGTCTAAAAATGAAAAGCAAATAATAATCTCAAACAAGAAAAAATCAAGGCCTCTTCGTTAAGCTAACGAAGAACGAGAGCTCAATACATCATACGAATGACAAACAAGGATTGGTGGTTATTCCGCAAAAGGGCTCGATTGTTGAACAAGGGGTACCGT
>NZ_OAOP01000018.1 GCF_900207585.1 Bacillus oleivorans
AACTGCTTCTATTTTTTCCTCTATGTTAAATTTAGACATATAAAAACTGCACCTCCAATTGTTAGTTGTGTGTCTAACAATTGGGGTGCAGTTCAACCTTAAGTAAAAAGGCTTGTGGCTTTTATAACAATTGAAAAACGACATCTTTTAATCATCATCATCGTCATCTACTTTAATGAAATCTTCATGACGGAAAAAAGCTGAAGGTTCATGAGCAGAAAAACCTATATCTGTAACAACTGCACTTACTTCCACTTCTTCAGCTTTAATGTTTATATCACCGCTAACGGTTACTCTGTAAATATCACCGGGATTTACGTTAACTACTGCCTGACGACATGATTCTCTAATCAAAACGACATCTTCCTCGCAGATTTTCACTTGTGCGGTATGGCCTTCCACCAGTAAAGAAACTGATGAAAGACCTTCTTTACCTATTTACAGATACAGTGGTTAAACTTACATATTTTGCTACTTATGGTACGGTTCACCGTATTGTATCTAAATGAGGTTTTTAAGTATAGTGATTTGATTTTTAAGTCAAATATGACCCTAATCTCAAGGTTTAGGGTCATATTTTTATTAATTAAAAATGTATTTTCTGAATATATATAATTCCCGATAAGGAGGATTAAATGATTTTAACTCTTCTTCAAACCTTAACATGTCTATCGGCTATTCCGCCTGCTATTGATGACAGAGAACAACAGATTGATTTTGTAGAGTTTTCTAATCCCTCACCATGACCCAATAATGTGGCCCGTCTTTTGAAACTTGCTTTTTATCTATTATCCGAAAATCATGTTTTTTATAAAAAGCGAGATTTTTTTCTGTAAATGTTTCAAGATAACATGGCAAATTTTCTTTTTCGGCTAAAGAGATCCCAGGTATAATCAAAGCACTTCCCAATCCTTTTCCTTGATGTATTGTATCAACTCCAAGAGCCATCAGGTACCAGTGACACTTCGGCATGACTTGCTTACGTGTTTTTTCCAATTCACTATTCAACATCATGGATTTCCGAAAACTCCTCCATCCGAAAATAAAAGGCATCTTTAGCATCCCGGCTTTTATAAGGCCAGAAAAGGCCATTTTCTTTTCCGAACTTATCCAAATAGCGGCACCATCTTGGGTTTCAGTTGTATAAACCTTACCAAACTGCAACCCAATTTGGAGAACAAACGAATAAAAAAATTTTAATAGACCAAACCTATTTTCGTCATTTGGGAATATGTAAGTAAAATTCGGTTGGTGCTGAAACGCCCTGCTCATAACCTTCGCCAAGTGATCCGAATCTAAATCAGTGAGTTTTATAATTTTTGATTCCCGATTCATATTTCCCCTCCTCTTTTAAACAACTTTGATCTTGTTTTGCTTAAGTAAGATGGATTCCCTAATTCTATAGTTTTATGTGATTACTTCCTATTTCGAGATTTGGAATGATAATCCTTTTTTCTCTGAAAATAATAATTTTTTATGTCTAAAACCTTGAGCCCAGTCTTATGAAATTAATTCATGTAATTTCTATTTATAATTTCCCATACCGCCAATATGGAAGAAAAGGCCTCCCAACAGTTTAGCAAACTGATGAAAGACCTTCTCTATTAACTAGCTTATTTATCCTGGTATGTCAAAATATAAATAACGAGGACAAATCCGAGGACAAGAAAAGCATATTATCATTTTAAACGTTGATATAACAAGGTTTTAAAACCCTGATTACATCATACCGCCCATTCCACCCATGTCAGGCATTGCAGGTGCACCTTTTTCTTCAGGAATGTCAGCCACAACTGCTTCAGTTGTCAAGAACATCGCAGATACAGAAGCCGCGTTTTGAAGAGCAGAACGAGTTACCTTAGTTGGGTCAACAATACCAGCGTCAATCATGTTTACCCATTCGCCAGTTGCTGCGTTGAAGCCAATGCCGATTTCTTCTTTCTTCAAGCGTTCAACGACAACAGATCCTTCTAGGCCAGCGTTGTGAGCGATTTGACGAACTGGTTCTTCAAGGGCACGAAGCACGATGTTGATACCCGTTTGTACGTCGCCTTCAGCTTGGATAGAAGCTACTTTGTTATAAACGTTGACTAGGGCAGTACCACCACCAGCAACGATACCTTCTTCAACAGCAGCGCGAGTTGAGTTCAATGCATCTTCAATGCGAAGTTTGCGTTCTTTTAGCTCAGTTTCAGTAGCAGCACCAACTTTGATGACAGCTACGCCACCTGCTAATTTAGCAAGACGCTCTTGAAGTTTTTCTTTATCGAATTCAGAAGTAGTTTCTTCTAATTGAACACGGATTTGGTTCACGCGGCTAGAGATAGCTGCTGCGTCTCCAGCACCTTCAACGATTGTTGTGTTTTCTTTCGTTACCACAACTTTAGCTGCGCGTCCTAGTGAAGAAATGGTTGCAGATTTTAGGTCACGGCCTAAATCTTCTGTAATCACTTCACCGCCAGTTAAAACAGCAATGTCTTCAAGCATCGCTTTACGACGGTCACCGAATCCTGGAGCTTTAACCGCAACAGCATTGAATGTTCCGCGAAGCTTGTTAACTACTAATGTTGCAAGAGCTTCCCCTTCAACATCTTCAGCAACTAGTAATAGAGGTTTACCTTGTTGCACAACTTGTTCTAGAACTGGCAAGATTTCTTGAATGCTAGAAATTTTCTTGTCTGTAATTAAGATATAAGGATTTTCAAGAACAGCTTCCATTTTGTCTGAATCAGTTACCATGTATGGAGAAGCATATCCGCGGTCGAATTGCATACCTTCTACTACATCTAATTCAGTTGTAAATCCTTTAGATTCTTCGATTGTGATAACGCCATCGTTGCCAACGCGTTCCATTGCTTCTGCGATTAATTGACCTACTTCTTCGTCATCAGCAGAGATCGCTGCAACTTGTGCGATGGAAGCTTTGCCTTCGATTGGTTTAGAAATAGTTTTTAATTCTTCAATAGCTGCAGCAACTGCTTTTTCAATCCCTTTACGGATTCCCATTGGGTTCGCACCAGCTGTAACGTTTTTAAGCCCTTCACGGATCATAGCTTGAGCTAGAACAGTAGCAGTAGTTGTTCCGTCACCGGCTACATCATTTGTTTTGCTTGCTACTTCAGCAACAAGCTTTGCTCCCATGTTTTCGAATGCATCTTCTAATTCAATTTCTTTCGCAATCGTTACACCATCATTTGTAATAAGCGGAGAACCGTATTTTTTCTCAAGAACAACGTTACGTCCTTTTGGTCCTAATGTTACTTTTACCGCATTTGCTAAAGTATCTACACCGCGAAGCATCGCACGGCGTGCATCTTCGCTAAATTTAATTTCCTTAGCCATGAAAAGTCGACCTCCTTAAATTGTTTAAAGTTCTATCAATTGGACAGCCTATTCAACGACTGCTAAAATATCAGATTCGCGTAAAATTAAATATTCTTTACCTTGGTATTTCACTTCTGTACCAGCATATTTGGAGAAAATGATGCGATCGCCTTCGGAAACTTCTAGCGTAACACGCTCACCATTATCTAGAACACGGCCAGTTCCTACAGCTACAACCTTCCCTTCTTGAGGCTTTTCCTTTGCAGTATCTGGTAAAACGATACCGCTGGATGTTTTTTCTTCAGACTCGACAAGCTCAATTACTACGCGATCACCAAGTGGTTTTAACAAGTGAAACAACCTCCTTATATTTTGTATGTAGTTTTTATTAGCACTCTGTTAGCTTGAGTGCTAACATCCATTTATTATATTAATGAATCCTCGTTCTGATTGCAAGTACCTGAGATTAAATTTTTTTATATTTTTCAGCCCATTTTTTTATGATTTTGAATTCGTTACATAATATAAGAATAGCTATCCATTGAAAGCTATCCTCTTTTACTTGTAAAATGGAATAGATTAGGGTTGTATACACCTAAGAGTATACGTATGCCGAGAGACACAGATGTATACAAACTTTTTTAGTTGTAAAAAGGAGTCGAAGGTTTGAAAAAAGAATATTGGTTAGTCATTGTTACCTTTGTTGCCATGCAGCTCTCCGGTTTAGTTGGGGTTCCGGTTGTAAGTACTTTTTTAAATGCAAGCGGACAGGATCCAGTCACAGCTCAGCAGGATGCAGCTGCTTATTGGACGCTGCTTAGCTTTATTATAGGATTACTGATTGTTTTATGGATTTTACGAAAGGAAATGAAGCCTGTTCGTTCAAAAGCCGGCTTAAAAACCGGGGAAGCTATAACCTGGGGCTTTATTGGTTTCTTTCTTGCCCTCTTAGCCCAATTTATCGGGATTCAAATTGAGAATTTGCTAGGCATTGAAGCAAGGTCAGAGAATACCGAGTTCATAATTCGATTTATCGAAGCATACCCTTTCATTATTATAGCTAGTTCAATAGCAGGACCTATTTTGGAAGAGATTGTGTTTCGAAAAGTGATTTTTGGAAATCTCTATCAAAGAACGAATTTTTGGATAGCCGGAATCGCAAGTTCCCTAATTTTCGCGTTATTCCATTTTGATTTTCAGCACATTATTCTTTATACTTTTTCAGGACTGGCATTTGCGTATCTATATGTAAAAACAGAACGGATATGGGTTCCAATCATGGCCCATGTATTATTTAATACCTTTGTAGTGGTTATACAATTTATGGCTCGGAACCAGTTGGCTGCTACTCAGTGGATTTTTGGGGGATAAAACATGAGATCACCTTTATTTACAGGGATTCTTTACCTGGCACTGGGAATCATTTTTACAATTTTTGCGATTCAAAGTGTTCGTGATTCTGGTTGGGGATTTTTCACCTATCTTTTAATTTTACTGGCAACAATGGACTTTGGATCGGGCCTGCGTTTTGTTATGATCCACTACCAATTAAAAAAGAAGAGATAAAGCAAAAACACGTGCATCATTAAAAGCACGTGTTTTTTAAGTTTATTCATTATGCGGCTGATTTAGAGCTTCTGTCTCTGCTTTAAGTACTTTTCGATAAGAGATGGCAGAAATCCAAATGCTTATTTCGTATAAAATCAAAAGCGGAACAGTTACCATCATATGGCTCAAAAGCTCTGGCGGTGTGATAAAGGCTGCAATCACGAGTAAAACAAAATACGCATATTTGCGAATACCGCGTAATAGCATTGGAGTCACAAGCCCCAGCCTAGTCAGGAACATAACCACTACTGGCAATTGAAACAAGATCCCAAATGGCAGCGTTATTTGAAATAGAAACTGAAAGTATTCATTAATACCAATTGTTTGCTCGATGTTTAAATTGTTAGCAACATTCGTCATAAATTGAACAACGAACGGAAACAAAATAAAATATGAAAACGATACCCCAAGTAAAAATAAAAAGACGGACATCGGAATATAGCTTAGTGTCACCTTTCTCTCTTTTTCATATAATCCCGGACTGATAAAAGCCCAAAGCTGATATAAAGCAAAAGGCGAGGTAATCACTGCGCCAATGATAAAGGTAACCTGTAAGTATATTTTTACAGGATCTGTGAGATTAAAAGCATTCATGGTTAAATGTTTAGCTTCATCTGCATGCTGTAAAAATTTTATCAGTGGTTCTGATAAGAAAAAACCGCCTACAACCGCAAATAAGAAGAAAACGACCACATAAATTAGCCGTTTTCTAAGTTCAGTTATATGTTCGTAAACGGTCATATCCTTTTGTTCCATAAATACGACACCCTTTAATTTTTGCCTTCTTTTTTATCTTCGTCGTCATCAGCTAGGCCTTTCGTTGCGTTCTTAAACTCTCTAAGGGTGTTGCCTGCTGCTTTTCCAAGCTCAGGCAGCTTTTTCGGACCAAAAATTAAGAGAGCAACAAATGCAATGACGAGGAGACTACCCCATCCAATACCCATGGTGTGCCTCACCTCCTATTAACATCATACTAGATTTTCCCGCGCCGTCAAAGCTAGGCAGCAGGTAAATTATGAATTCTTCTTGTCATTATTCCTCTTCTGGATAGTTCTTTAAAAAATAAACGAGGGATTGAAGCTCTACAGCTAAATCAATATGGTGAACTCTGATGGCAGGAGGAACATTGAGCCGTGCCGGTGTAAAATTTAATATCCCCTTAATATTCGTTTCCATAAGCTCGTCCGTAATGGTTTGAGCGACCTGAACAGGAACAGTCAGGATCACGGCTATGATCCCTTCAGCTCTTATTTTTTGCTGCATCTCATTCATATCGAAAATTTGAACTCCGCCTATAGTAGTCCCGATTTTCTTTGGGTCTACATCAAACGCCATCGCTATCTTGGTATTATTATTTTTTAAAAAATTATATTGCAGGAAAGCTGTTCCTAAATTGCCGACTCCAATTAGGGCTACATTTGTAACCTCATCCTGATCTAAGGTTTTTCGAAAAAATGCCAGCAAGCTTTGTACATTATACCCATATCCCTTTTTTCCTAACGCTCCAAAATAAGAAAAATCTCTTCTTATTGTCGCGGAATCAACCTTTACCGCTTCGCTTAATTCTGCTGAAGATACTCTTTTTTTGCCAGAAGCAGACAGGTTTTGAAGAAATCGATAGTATAAGGGCAAACGTTTCGCAGTAGCTCTTGGAATTTTATTTTGATCTTGATTCATACAATTTAACCCCCGAATTCCTTCTCGCATGTCTTATCATACACCATTTTTCTTCTCCTGTCTGTAAGCCCTTTCTGAAATTGTCTTAAATTTTCATGTGTGATATGTAAATCCTGCCATAGCTTAAATCATTGTCCGAACTTTTTTATTCATGTACACTATGAATAGTATTTACGAGGTGAATAATATGATTCTATTACAAGCTTCACAGCTAACTAAATCCTTCGGAGCTGAAGCGATTTTATCCAATATAAAATTAGAAGTAAAAACTAAAGACCGAGTTGCCCTCGTTGGGAGAAATGGTGCGGGTAAATCAACTCTCTTAAAAATTATTGCAGGAGAGCTCTCCTATGACAGTGGCGAGATTATCAAACCTAAGTCGGTTTCAATCGGCTACCTTTCTCAGGATACAGGGCTCGAATCTTCTAAATCCATTTGGGATGAACTTGAAAGTGTCTTTCAGCATTTAAAAGCGATGGAAAAAAAGCTAAGAAAAATGGAAATCGACATGTCGGATCCGGAATTGCTCGAAAATCCAGTCAAATATGAAAAGCACCTGCAAGAATATGACCAGCTGCAGGTAAGCTTTAAAGAACAAGGCGGCTTTCAATACGAGGCGGATATCCGTTCAATTTTACATGGCCTTCAATTCCACGATAAAGATTATCAGTCACCCATTCAGCTTTTAAGCGGCGGACAGAAAACGAGATTAGCACTGGGGAAGCTTTTATTAACACGTCCAGATGTCCTTATTTTGGACGAGCCTACGAACCATTTAGATATTGAAACGCTTACCTGGCTCGAAAGGTACCTGCAAACGTATGAAGGTGCGGTTCTTGTTGTTTCGCATGACCGCTATTTTTTAGATAAAATTGCTACACAAGTCTACGAACTTTCCAGAACGAAAATCATCCCGTTTGCGGGGAATTATAGTAACTACCTCCGTCTAAAAGCTGATATGTACGAAAAAGAGTTAAAGGCTTACGAAAAACAGCAAGAAGAAATTAGCAAATTAAAGGATTTTATTCAAAAAAATCTGGCTCGTGCTTCGACGACAAAACGGGCACAGAGCAGACGAAAAGCATTAGAAAAAATGGAGCTGCTTGACCGCCCGCAAGGAGACGAAAAATCTGCTCATTTTTCATTCGACATTGATAGACAAAGCGGAAACGATGTCTTAAAAGTTGAGCATGCTGCAATCGGTTATGGACAAAAGCCTATTTGTACAGACATTACTTTTCAAATGAAACGAAAAGACAGTATTGCTCTTATAGGTCCAAACGGTATCGGGAAATCAACTCTTCTCAAAACATTAATTAAACAGATTCCATTATTGGATGGTGAATTTCAATTTGGAGCTAATGTGACAATTGGCTATTACGATCAAGAACAGGCTAACCTGCGCTCCAATAAAAGAGTTTTAGATGAACTGTGGGATAACTACCCTGGTTTGCCTGAAAAAGAAATTAGAACGGTATTAGGAAACTTCCTATTTTCGGGTGACGATGTCTTAAAGCCTGTTTCCGCCTTAAGCGGAGGCGAAAAAGCGAGACTTGCCCTGGCGAAACTTATGATGGAGAAATCAAACGTACTAATTCTGGACGAACCGACAAACCACCTAGATTTGGACAGTAAAGAAATTCTGGAAAATGCCCTTATTGACTATCCTGGTACGATTTTATTCGTTTCCCACGACCGTTATTTTATCAACCGTATTGCGACAAAAGTAGTTGAGCTTACGGGTGATGGAACAAAAGAATATTTGGGTGACTATGATTATTATTTGACCAAAAAGGAAGAACTTGAAGAGGTCAAAAAACTAGAGGCTCAAGCTGAAATTGCGGCACAACTAAATACTTTAAACACGACTGTACGTAAACTCTCTTACGAAGAAGAAAAAGAACAAAAACGGCTCGAGCGTCAAAAAAAGCGGCAAGTTGAAGAATTAGAAATGAAGATTGAACGACTCGAACTGGAAATAGAATCAATCCAAGAGGAACTCTACAAGCCTGAAAATATCGAGGACCACCAAAAACTGCTTGAGCTTCAAACTAAACAAGAAAAACTCCATGCAGAACTGGACCAAACAGTAGAAGAATGGACTTTATTAGCTGAAGAAATTGAAACGGCCCCTAAAAGTTAGGGGTCGTTTTGATTTGGTGGTGAAGGAGCCTGATACAGTTCTGGGAGAATGTGAACTGTGAGTGCGGTATTTGCCCTTTCAATGCCGTTTTCTTCTCAAAAGTTCAGTTTTCTTACCATAAATCAGGTGTTTATAACCTTGATTTTAGAAAAACTTTTAGATTTGTTTATCCACAGAGTTGTCCCGTTTATTCAGCAGATGCATTCCGCTTTCAACAGATTTTATCCACATTTTCCACAGATATGTATCAACATATCCACATAACTAACAGAAAAACGCTTGTTCGCTCATGGTTATCCACAAGCACTGTAAAAACGATCATACTTAACTTTATCTTATCCACATATTTAAAAGCCATATTCCAAAAATCAAAAAAAAACACACAGACTTCCTCATCGAAATTTATGTGTTTTCCTCATACTTATTAATTCATTATTTCAATTGGTAAACCCGGCTCGCCATTCATGGCCATTGTCCCAAACTTACCCTTCCTGTAAGAAATCGCACCTGCAGCTGCAATCATTGCCGCATTATCCGTACAAAGAGATAATGGCGGAATAATCACTTCTACGTCTGAATGTTGAAATGCTTTTTCTAACTCGATTCTTAAACCTTTGTTGGCAGCTACACCACCTGCTACTAAAAGCTGTTTTACACCAAATTGTTCTACAGCTCTTTTTGTCTTTGTAACTAGTACATCGATAACGCTTTGTTGAAAACTGGCTGCTATATTTTCCTTAATAATTTCTTCATTTTTCTGCTTAGCATTGTGGATGGTGTTAATAACTGCTGATTTTAATCCGCTAAAACTAAATTCATAGGAATCTTCATCTAACATCGCACGCGGAAGCGAATAGGACGGCTTTCCTTCATGAGCAAGCCTGTCGATATGCGGTCCCCCCGGATACGGTAATTCCAACATTCGAGCTACCTTATCGTAAGCTTCGCCAGCCGCATCGTCTCTTGTTTCCCCAATTACTTCAAAATGCCCATGCTCCTTCATTAAAATCAGTTCCGTGTGACCACCAGAAACCACTAAAGAAAGCAATGGGAACTTCATTTCGTGAATTAATCGATTGGCATATATATGACCCGCAATATGGTGAACGCCGATCACTGGCTTACCATGGGCAAAGGCCAAAGCTTTGGCTGCATTGACTCCGACTAGCAGAGCTCCTACAAGTCCCGGACCTTCAGTAACCGCAACTGCATCAATATCATCCATGGTCAGCTTTGCTTTTTTCAAAGCCTCTTCAATGACCAATGTGATTTGTTCCACATGATGCCTAGAGGCAATTTCAGGTACCACACCGCCAAACCTTTTATGACTTTCAATTTGAGACGCTACCACATTTGATAACAGTTCCGTTTCATTTTTTACTATTGCAGCCGCTGTTTCATCACAAGATGTTTCAATTGCTAAGATTATTGATTCGGTTCGCTCCATTATATATTCACCCACATAATTAGACCATCTTCATTATTATCTGTGTAATAGCCCTTTCGAATACCACCTGGCTGAAAACCAAGGGATCGATATAAATTTTGAGCAACGATGTTCGAAACTCTCACTTCTAAAGTCACTACTTTCGCGTTATAGCTTTGCGCTAATTGCATCGTTTTGATCAATAATTGCTTTCCAAACCCATGACCCCGATATTCGGGAAGCACGGCAATGTTCGTAACATGCGCTTCATCCATCACAATCCATACACCGCTATAACCCACGACTTTGCCATTGATTTCGACGACCCAATACCGCGCATAGGGATTACTGGTTAATTCACGAACAAATGCGTCCCGTTTCCACGGCAGGGTAAAGGATTGATGTTCAATATCCATAATATCATCTAAATCACCTAAGGTCATAAACCGAAAAAGTGCACTTGATACAGCCTCATTATTATTATTCATCATTTTTCCTCGCCTCTCGCCACTTTGCTTCTGCTTCAGCTAATCTTAAATAATGCGGAACAAATGCATGCAGGGCATCTCCTGTCACACCCTTTTGATCAAGTCCAATTTTAGCTAATAAACTAGGCCTAGGGTTTTGATGGGTAAAAGGAGCAAAATTTGCTTTCTCTCCCAATTCTTCAACAATTCTCTCCTGATGAAGCTCTACATCATTCCCAACAAAAAGGACACATTCGTTCCGTTTTTTTAACTCATTCAATAAATCAGGCAGCAATAGAAGCTGATCCCCTAAAATCAGGTTCAGACGTCCATCTTCATAACGATAAATACCTGTAAAGACTTGACTGCGTCTTGCATCAAATAGCGGGCAGATGATCCCTGGGAAAAATAAGTGATCTGCTGCCAGAATTTCTAAGCTGGATACCCCAACTAGAGGTATTTTTAAAGTCCACGCTAATGTCTTAGCAATTGTAACACCAATTCGAACCCCCGTATAAGACCCAGGTCCATGAGCAACTACGATCTTATCTAGATCCATCGGCGACAAATCACAGTCTTCTAACAATCTTTGAATCGCAGGCATCACCCGAATCGAATGATTTTTTTTCATATTGGTAATATATTCGCCTATCACTTTTTTGTCATTAATAATGGCAATACCTAGTGCATAATTAGATGTATCAATGGCTAGCACGTTCATGATGAAGCTCCTCACATAATTCGTAATATCTCTGGCCGGTTGGAATAAATACAAGTTTCCTTCCTCCCGATCCTTCGTACTGAATATGAATGGTTAACCGTTCAGGCGGCAAGTACTCTTCTACTAGATGAGCCCATTCTACGACGGTTACGCCCTCTCCATAAAAATATTCATCAAAGCCCAAATCCTCATCGGAATCCTCAAGCCGATAAACATCCATATGATAAAGCGGTACTCTGCCGTGGTATTCCTTAACAATCGTAAAGGTTGGGCTGTTCACAACCCTTTCGATATCTAATCCCTTTGCAATTCCTTTAGTGAAGGTTGTTTTCCCTGCTCCCAAATCCCCTTCAAGGGCAATAACATCTTTAGGCCTTAACAGCCTGCCCAATAATTCACCTAAAGCGATCAGTTCTTTTTCATTTTCACAATGATAACTTTGTTCCATACAACGACTCCTAAATATGTAAAAATAGAATCTATTTCTATCCGTAGTTTACACAATATTCCCTATATCCGCAAAAAACCAAGGGTGTGTGGGAATTAGAGGTGAAGTAAAATAGACGAAGTGCGAATTTTTGTTTTGAAAATTATTATTTTAAACAAATAAATGCGGCAAAAAAAGTGTTAAAGAAGGTGTTTTTAAAAAAATCTCTTCTTTTCCAAGTTATTTATGTTTAACAAAAACATCATTGCAAGTTTACCCTGGATTTCCCCTGCTATAAACTAAAACCCATAAAAAAAACGAAACCAACTAGGGTTTCGTTAAATATTTTAATAGAATGGCGGTCCGGACGGGACTCGAACCCGCGACCTCCTGCGTGACAGGCAGGCATTCTAACCAACTGAACTACCGGACCACTTAAGAAATTTCAAAATTTAATTTAGATATGTATTGGTTGCGGGGGCAGGATTTGAACCTGCGACCTTCGGGTTATGAGCCCGACGAGCTACCGGACTGCTCCACCCCGCGGTAATAAGAATATATTTAATTTTCACATGCTCTAAGTGTTGCATGTGACTGTCCCGATCTCAGGAAGCCTATTCAAGTAGTGGCTCGATCGGTACAACTCGCAGTTGGTTCACGATGCTATGCTCGTTGCTCCACCCCGCGGTAATAAAAATACTTCGTTCTCTCAAAACTAGATAACGACTAAAGAATGAATCTGTAAGGACCGAATCACCATAAATTTTTGGTTAAGTCCTCGATCGATTAGTATCTGTCAGCTCCACACGTCACCGTGCTTCCACCTCAGACCTATCTACCTTGTCATCTTCAAGGGATCTTAC
>NZ_OAOP01000019.1 GCF_900207585.1 Bacillus oleivorans
AAGGCAAAATTAAAAGGCATGAGTCCGGTTCAATACCGAAATCATGCCCAAGTAGCTGCCTAAATTTCTGTGTCTAACTTTTTGGGTTCAGATCAGGTCTTGTGGCTTTTTAAATTCATATCAAGAATGTAATCAATTAGAAAAGAAACTGAAATAGAGGATTGTTAAAATGGAAGAGTAGCTCTTTACAAAATGTAGGGGAAAAGGAAGAGTAGAATGGAAACACATGTAGAAAAAGCACTAAGCGAGTGGAAAAAGGAAATCAATACTTTGTTAGATGGCATTGATAAGGAATATGAAGAAACAAAAAGCGAGTTACAGGTGTATTCCTATAAATACAACATCACAAAACAAGTCGTCCAGTCTACGGTGAATGAAGAACTGATTCGGAGTATTCGTGAACAATATCAAAAGCCATTTGAAAAAAAGTTTAATGAATTAAAGGGGTCTATAAAGGAACTGGAAGAAAGGAAAAAAGTTTATCAAATGTTTATTGATAAAATAGATCGAGTTTTTGAAAAAGGGGATGAATCCACTCCTGCATTTAGAAACGACACTTATTAGACTCTTTAATGATATACATATTATTTTCTATAGAAAAATGGACTCCAGGAGTGAAATCCTGGGGTCCTCTTGCCTTTTATAGGATGAAAAATCCTTAAATCATTGTTTTACCCTAATCGATTATAGTAAGTAATTTTTCAAAAAGCTGTAATTAAATGAAATTTTATAAGCTTTATCCAAAAGGAAACGGATTAGTTAAATTTAATAATAAGGTGCCATACACACTGATTAACTTTAATAATAAAGAATCCCACAGAGTCTGAAAAAGCCTCTAGAGGGGTTATTTTATCGGAATTAAGATTTCAAATCGATTGCTTGGTTTACTTGGCTCGTAATGTTCATCATAAATTTCAAGGCTATAAGACTGATAATCACGCTCATAATTACTTTTGTCTATCCACTGATGGATATATTCATAGGTTCGATCAATATGATCTCGTTCCATCACCCCATGATGATAGAAGGAAGCATAAGTATTTACGGGAACAGTCAGCTGGACCATATCGTTAGGTACATTAGAAAATTTTTGGACTTCTACTGTGACGTAATAGGTAAAGTCTGTTTTGCGATTATGAGAAATACCGAGTCTTCTCTTGCGGTTTACTACATCGCCGATTTCTTCTAAACGTTCGATTAATCGAAACCACAGCCTTGGTATCAGCACTTCTGCTTCACTGAACGCTTTGTAAGGAGCTGCAAACTCGTACCCCGCCACTTTTATTTCCTCTAGCTGAACAATTCGATTAAATATCTCTGGGGATGTACTGTTTATTTTAAATGGAGGCAGGGCCCGTTCTTTTAAAATAAAATAGCCGCCTTTTACACCCGGTTCTGAATATAAAGGGACTCCGAGTTCACTTAATTCTTGTAAATAGCGCCACATCGTCCGGTAAGAAACTTGAAATTCGTCAGCCATTTCCTGTACAGTAAACTGCTTTTTAATATTTACGAGTTCCATCAATTCAATTAATCTTTTTGATTTGGCCATCGATCTCACACACTTTTATAAATTTTTGAAAAATATGACAGAAACTGTCCAATTTCGCTGATATACTGATTCTGAAAATAACAAATGAAAAAGGAAGGTTGGGTTGTATGGAAATTAAAGTTGAGCCTAGAAATGCTTTTAATGGAATTGGTGTTAAGTGGAGTGGTACGTATGAGCAGGCAGCAAAAGGTGAAATAAGGACCATCCAGCAGGAATTTAGAAACAGAATAGATCAAATTAAGAATTTGGTCAACCCGAACATTATTACAGGTCTATCGTATCACAATGATGCCAATGGTTTTACTTATTATTTAATAGCAGAAGCAGAAAGTCTTGATTTTATTCCAGAAGGGATGGAGGGGATATCCGTTCCGTCTTATACCTTTGTTACATCTAGTTACCAAGGGGAACAGGTGCATGAAGCATATAGTTATTTGCATCGCTGGATTGAACAAAACGGTTTTACTTTAAATCAAGACGAATTGTTCTATTTAGAGGAATATCCTGTGAAATATAATCCGTTAACAGATCCTCCGCGTTTAAAAATTCATATCCCTGTAAAGGAAAAAGAGTAAATGGAGCGAAATATCTAATAAGATAATAAAGATGTGAATCATCGATTGAGGAGCGGACAGCATGTTAACGTTTATTCTTGTGGTATTTGCGTTATTTTTAGTCCCAGGGCCAGCTGTCATAGTCACCGTCTCACAAAGCCTTAAAGCGGGGAGGAGAGCGGGGATTATGACTGGTGTCGGGATAGCAATTGGCGATTTGCTCCATACGCTTGCAGCCGTTTTAGGTCTTTCTGCGATCTTAATGACATCAGCAGCTGCCTTTGAGGTTGTAAAGTATTTAGGAGTCGCATACCTTGTTTATATAGGAATCCGGTCTTTTTTTGAAAAAAGTAAACCAGCAGCAAAAAAGGAAACCGCCTCGATGTCTTTTCGCCAGGCCATTCTTATTGAACTATTGAACCCAAAAACGGCTCTCTTTTTCCTGGCATTCCTGCCACAATTCGTAAAGAGTGATGGACCATCTGTTACGATACAGCTTCTTATGCTCGGCCTTACTTTTGTCATCATGAGTATTCTGTATACCACTTTGCTCGCCCTGTTAACAAGTTCAATTGGGGAGCGGCTGATTGTGAAGAACGGCAGAATCTCCCGTTGGCAAGGGAAAATCGTTGGAGCTATTTATATTGGGTTAGGATTAAGGTTAGCAATGGAAAGTCAAAATTAATACGGTTATGGGGGAACTTGGTGAACACCTGGTTTAGGAGCAGGGGCCAAGTTTTCATTTTAAAAAAAGCTTTGGGCAGGCTCTAGTCAATATAGGGGAATTAGAGCTTGTCCTGTATTTATCAGGTAGAAATTCGGTATTTCTATCGGTCAAATTTTCGTTTTATCGGTCAAAACTACGTTTTATCGGTCAAAATCAAAGTCTATCGATCAAAATCCACTTTAAAAGTCAAAATCCTAAGCTATTGGTCTAAACCCCTTTTCTCCTAAGCTCCAAAGATCTAACTTTATACCTTACCCTATTAGTCCAATTCCACAATCCTATAGTTTCAGATATTGATAAAATATGTTACATTTAAATTACTATTGGTTTTCAATTGCCAATTTATATAGACTTTATTTTTTCAAAATTTAGAAAAACGGGTTTTCATGAAGAGGTTATGTCTTCCTAGAGTGTGTAGGCATTTGGGTAAATAGGCGTGTTTAAGCAATATATAGATTGTCCTTGAGTTTACCGCTATTAGGAACGGGATATAATGTTTAGTATTATTCGACCAGGGGCTAGGAGGAATTAGTATTGGAAAATTTGCATCCAGATTTATTAAGAGTAATAGAAAATATTGAAAAAGTTATGATTGGGAAAAGACAAGTTGCTGAACTAAGTTTAGTAGCTTTATTGGCAGAGGGACACGTTTTGCTTGAGGATGTGCCTGGTGTTGGGAAAACGATGATGGTTCGGGCGCTCGCTAAATCAGTAAGTGCGAAGTTTAGAAGAATTCAATTTACCCCGGATTTACTGCCTTCAGATGTAACGGGGGGTATCTATCTATAATCCGAAAGAACTAGAATTTGAGTTTAAGCCAGGACCGATCATGGGGAACATCATTTTAGCGGATGAAATCAACCGTACCTCACCCAAAACCCAATCGGCTTTATTAGAAGGTCTAGAAGAAAAAAGTGTAACAATTGATGGGGTCACTCATTACTTAGATCGACCATTTTTTGTTATGGCGACGCAAAACCCGATTGAATATGAAGGAACTTATCCGCTTCCGGAAGCACAGCTTGACCGTTTTCTTTTAAAAATGAAAATGGGCTATCCTTCTGTTAAGGAAGAGGTAGAAGTGTTAAGCCGTGCGCAAAAAACACCTCCAATTGAAGAATTAGAACCGATTATTTCATTAGAAGAATTACGTCAGCTGCAGCAGCAGGTTCGCGAAGTCCTCGTAGATGACACTCTTAAAAAATATATTGTCGATATTGCAACAAGGACGAGAGCTCATGCAAGTATCTTTTTAGGGGTTAGTCCTCGGGGCTCAATTGCGCTTATGAAAGCTGCACAAGCCTATGCACTTTTGCATGATCGTGATTATGTAATTCCTGATGACATTCAATATTTAGCGCCTTTCGTCTTTACTCATCGGATTATTTTAAAATCAGAAGCTAAGTTTGAAGGCATTTCTGCAGAGGATGTTATTAAACAGATACTCGGACGAGTTCCAGTACCTGTACAAAGGCTTGTGAGATAAATGAAAAAGTGGAAACCTTATTTCCTGACCTTTAGTAAGCTCTTTATTCTTTTACTTCTGTCTGCCGTTGTGTTCAGTTATGCGATGTTCCAAGGCGGATTTGTCAGCTGGTTTTTATTTTATAGTTTTCTGCCGTTTGCCCTATATTCATTTGTATTGGTCTTTTATCCAATCCGGGATTTTAAGGTGGAACGGGTCATTTCGCATAAGGAACGGTTAGCAGGTGAATCCCTGCCAATCCGGTTAATCATTACAAGGAGAATTCCCATCCCCTTGTTTTATTTGATAATGGAAGAGCAGGTATCTGAAAAAACATCCAAACGGTTTAACCACACCTCGTTAAAATCACTTGTTATTCCGGGATTTAGAAAACATATTGAAGTAGCCTTTACGATTCATCATATCCCAAGGGGAGAGCATGAATTTACAGGTATTCGGATGAAGGTTGGAGATGTATTAGGCCTTATTGAAAAAGAGGTTATCATTCCATGCGAAAGCAAGGTTCTCATCTATGCTGCATATGAAGATATGATTTACCGTCCGGTTGAACATCAATATGAGCAAGGGACGACATCCTCTAATGTAAAGGTTCAACGAGATACATCCATGGCGATTGGCGTAAGAGATTATCAGCCAGGAGACCGTTTTTCTTGGATTAACTGGAAAGCAACTGCGAAAAAGAATGAAATAATGACAAAGGAGTTCGAGCAAAGACGATCTCATGATGTCATGATTATTTTGGACCGAACTCCTTCTAATCATTTCGAAAGAGTTATTAATTACGCATCTTCTCTAACCCGTGCGATTCTGAAAAAAGGCGCCCAATGCGGGGTTACTTCGGTAGGGATGGAAAGAACAATCATTCCGATTCGTGAAGGGGAAAATCATCTTCAGGCAATTCAATTTCATCTGGCAAAAGTAGAAGCTGACTGTGAACAAAGCTTTTATCAAGTGTTAGAAAGCGAAAGAGTAAGACTGCTTCAGCTTCCGATCATGATGGTCCTTACATCTACTATTAATCAGGGACTTATCGATGAAATGAGAAAATTAACGCTGCGAAATGCACAAGTTATTCTCTTTGTCATAAAGGGCAAAAACGAAAGGCTAACAGCCCAGGAAGCCGAACTTAGAGTACAAGGTGCTCAAGGCGGACTTTGGATTCGCTTTGTCCATGAAGGCGAATTTAGTGAATCCTTTGTAGGGGTGAGGCGATCATGAAAAAACAATACCAATTAAACTGGTTAACCTTTATCCTTCATATCTTTGGATTTTTACTTTTATGGGAATGGATTCGGCCGCTTGAAAAAATTGCCGATACTGGAGATACGCATGTATTTATCTTATTCATAGGCGCAGGGCTTCTGCTCTTTTATCTCCGGATTCATTGGGCCGTTCATTTATTCATTAGCGTTATTTATATTCTATATACGATTTATGTCCTGTTCCCAATCCAAGGAGTCTTTTCTTTTTGGGACTGGTTCCCTTTCTATCGGGAAGATGTCTTTTATAATATCAAGCTTATTTTCCAGGCGGATTGGCAAGCAATGTCTAACCCGTTCAGAACGACTTTATTCTTTATCGTATTGTGGCTAATGATTTACTTAATCCATTATTGGCTGGTGACAAGAAAAAGGATTTTTTTATTCATCTTCTTTACGTTAATCTATATCACCGTTTTAGATACGTTTTCACCGTATGATGCTAAAGGTGCAATCGTCAGAACCGTTGTCATTGGCTTTTTAACAGTGGGTCTGCTCTACTTCTCCAGGCTGCTGGATCGAGAAGGAATATCCCATAAAGGAAGAGTTTTTAATAAATGGGCATTTTCATTGGCATTAATGGTCGGGTTCAGTACATTAGTAGCCATTGCTGCACCGAAAGCGAGTCCAATTTGGCCTGACCCTGTTCCTTATCTAGAGGCATATTACAAACGAGGCGAAGACCCAGGCGGTTTAAGAAAATCTGGGTACTCTATGGATGATTCTCAGCTTGGTGGTCCTTACATCGCAGATAATACATTAGTTTTTCAAGCGGAAGTAGATGACACGCACTACTGGCGAATAGAAACAAAAGACGTGTACACGGGAAAAGGATGGATCGCAGCGCAGCCTTCGTCAACGATTCCATTCGAGGGTTTAGACCCTGTTCCGCTTTCCATTTTTCCTGAAGAAAGCCGCGGAGAAAATGAAAGAACAGCACAAATTCAGTTTGCACAGACGTTTACTCAGCTTGTATATCCTTCTGGAATAAAGCAAGTTATCGATACAAACCCAAATGCAAGTTTTGTGTTAGATCCGTCGGTAGAGCGGATCACTCCATTGCGGAATGGCAATCCAACACCGATTACTTCTGCCGAGTATACTTACCATATGCCATTATATAGTTTAAGTGGAATGAAAGCTGCACAAAACACAGGCGGATTATCACCTGATTTTGTAGCCCGATACACGCAGCTGCCTGAGGCGCTTCCATCGAGGGTGGTAGATCTGGCTGAAGAAATAACGGCAGATAAAACCAATTGGTACGACAAAGCGGCGGCGATCAGGGATTATTTGCGGAGCGGCAGTTACACTTATGACCAATTAAATGTCGCTATTCCTGGAGAGGATGACGATTATGTCGACCAATTTTTATTCGAAACATTCCGCGGGTACTGTGACAACTTTTCCACATCAATGGTAGTTCTTCTGCGGGCAGCAGACATTCCGGCACGTTGGGTAAAAGGTTTTACAGAAGGTACTGTTAGTGATTACCAATCAGATGGGCGAATTGTGTATGATATCCAAAACAATAATGCCCATTCCTGGGTAGAGGTTTATTTCCCTGAAGTAGGCTGGGTTCCGTTTGAGCCTACACCGGGATTCTCGAACAATGTAACGATAGATTACGATTTGGAAACTAATCTTGATGATACGGAAACACCTGAACTTCCAGAAACAGAAAAGCCTGAAACACCAACTCCTGAGGAAGAAGATCAATCTTCAGCAGGCGGAGGAAACGGTCTGACTTTAAGCGAGATTTGGGACAATATTAAGACGTTTGTTGCTGCACATGTATTCTGGTTCATAGGCGGTTTCATTATCGCAGCCCTAATCGGTTTGTATCTGTATAAGATCAGGGCTAAATGGCTGCCGCGGATTCTTTTCCTGAGGTATCGTAATAAAAATGATGCATCTTCCTTTATGGATTCTTACGTTTCTTTGCTTCGACAATTTAAGAGATATGGTATTAAATTAGAAGACGGACAAACGTTAAGAACCTATGCAAAATATATTGATTCTTTCTTCTCAACAAATGATATGTCCAAAATCACAATGGTTTATGAAAGTTTTGTTTACGGACAAAACCAAGAAGCAGATTTTAAGGAATTGATGAAATGTTGGGAAAATTTAATGAAAAAAACAATGGCTTGATTATCTTGCAAACGGCTGATAAAATACGTTTAAATTGAAGAACCTTATTCACCTAAAAGCTGAATAGGCTCTCAAACGAATTTAACTAGAATTCTGTCAATTGCTTGACAGGTTCTAGTTTTTTGTTTCGAGCGTGATAAGTGCGGGCTTGCAATCGCCTGCGTCTAGCCTAAAGCGCTAGCCAAGTTTTCTTTAAGGAGACTTCAATTAAAAGAAAAAGGGCAAATTGAATAAACGAGGTGACTGTTATGACAAAATCAGCTTTTCCTGAACAGGAAAAAATAGTTGTATTGGATTTTGGAAGCCAGTACAACCAATTAATCACAAGGAGAATTCGTGAATTTGGCGTGTATTCGGAATTACATCCCCATACGCTTTCTGCTGAAGAAATTAAAGAGATGAATCCAAAAGGAATTATCTTTTCTGGAGGACCAAATAGTGTATACGGTGAAAATGCATTTACTTGTGATGAAAATATTTTTAACTTAGGTGTTCCAATTCTCGGTATTTGCTATGGTATGCAGCTTATTACTCACCTTTTTGGCGGTAAGGTGGAAAAAGCCCAGCATCGAGAATATGGAAAATCTACTTTATATGTAAAAGAGGATTCTCCTCTATTTACGAAACTTCCTAAAGAACAAACGGTATGGATGAGCCATGGTGACTTAGTAGTACAAACTCCAGAAGGCTTCCGTGTAGATGGCACGAATCCATCTTGCCCCATTGCAGCGATGAGTAATCCCGAAAAAGATATTTATGCGGTTCAATTCCATCCTGAAGTTCGTCATTCGGAGTACGGCAATGATCTATTGAAAAACTTCGTTTTTGAAATTTGTCAATGCAAAGAGGAATGGTCGATGGAAAACTTCATCGATTTAGAGGTGGAAAGAATCCGTGCGTTAGTGGGAGATAAAAGGGTTCTATGTGCTTTAAGCGGCGGTGTAGACTCCTCAGTCGTGGCGGCATTAGTTCATAAAGCTATTGGGGATCAGCTGACTTGTATGTTTGTCGATCATGGACTATTGCGGAAAGGGGAAGCTGAAGGAGTGATGAAAACATTCTCTGAAGGCTTCCATATGAATGTGGTAAAAATCGATGCAAAAGACCGTTTCTTAAGTAAGCTTGCAGGCGTATCCGATCCTGAACAAAAACGGAAAATCATCGGGAATGAGTTTATTTATGTTTTTGATGATGAAGCAGCCAAGTTAGAAGGAATTGATTTTCTCGCACAAGGTACGCTCTACACCGATATTATTGAGAGCGGGACAGCGACAGCACAAACAATTAAATCACACCATAATGTAGGCGGTTTGCCCGAGAATATGAAATTCAAACTAATTGAACCGCTGAATACCTTATTTAAGGACGAGGTTCGAGCCCTTGGAACCCAATTAGGACTTCCGGATGAAATCGTATGGCGTCAGCCTTTCCCTGGCCCAGGACTGGCGATCCGGATCTTGGGGGAAGTAACAGAAGAAAAATTGAAGATTGTTCGTGAATCTGATGCAATCCTTCGTGAAGAAATTCGTAATTTTGGCTTAGAACGTGATGTTTGGCAATACTTTACCGTCTTGCCAGGGATCAAAAGCGTGGGGGTTATGGGAGACACCAGAACCTATGATCATACGATTGGGATACGTGCTGTAACGTCCATAGATGGAATGACATCTGACTGGGCTCGTCTTCCTTGGGAAGTTCTTGAAAAAATTTCAACCCGAATTGTGAATGAAGTGGAACATGTAAACAGGGTTGTTTATGACATTACTAGTAAGCCGCCAGCTACAATCGAGTGGGAATAACCCTCTTTTACGAACGTTCATAAAATAATTTAAATAAATTGTTCGGATTTAGGGTTGACAACCATTCTGCGATTTTCTACAATGAACTTTGTAATTATACTAAAATTTAATAGCTACATTACGTCGTATAATATCAGGAATATGGCCTGATCGTTTCTACCGAGCTACCATAAATAGCTTGACTACGAGGTAATGTGAAATATGGGTTATCTTTGTTTTGTCAGACATAAGACACCCGTTTCTTCACATGCCCTTGTCAGCACTCCGACGTAAAAAGTCAGGAGTGCTTTTCGTTTTATTGGGGGATAATAAAGATAAAAAATACCTCATCAAAACGAAACTTTCAAGTACGGTCCCTTTGGAAGAAAGTATGGCGTTAATAGGAGGAGAACAGATGAAGAAATTTTTCCAATTTGAAGAATTGGGAACGAATTATCGTCGCGAATTCATCGGTGGTTTAACAACATTCTTATCCATGGCTTATATTTTGGCTGTAAACCCGCTGACATTGACAATGGCTGATATTGAAGGGCTGGACGAGTCAATGCGGATGGATTACGGAGCTGTGTTCGTGGCAACTGCCTTGGCAGCAGCAATTGGTACCTTGCTGATGGGGCTTATTGCGAGATATCCAATCGCTCTAGCACCAGGTATGGGATTAAACGCATTTTTTGCTTACACGGTTGTTTTAACGATGGGAATTCCGTGGGAAACAGCTCTTACTGGAGTATTATTTTCAGGTCTGATCTTTATTTTGTTAACAGCTTCAGGTCTTCGTGAGAGAATCATTAACGCAATTCCGGCAGAACTTAAATTTGCAGTTGGTGCAGGTATTGGACTTTTTATAACATTTATTGGACTTTATAATGCAGGAATTGTTGTTAACAATGATGCGACACTTGTTGGTATAGGGGATTTATCAGATCCTAATGCTTTATTAGCTATATTTGGATTAGTTGTTACTGTAATTCTTATGACCAAGGGTGTAAATGGCGGAGTCTTCTTTGGGATTGTTCTTACTGCAATCGTTGGGATGATTTTTAATTTAGTTGAACCTCCTACACAAATCATTGGAGAGATTCCAAGTATAGCCCCAACATTTGGTGCAGCACTGGATCCATTCTTTAATGGGTTCGAAGGTATTTTTACAGTTAACATGCTTGTAGTTGTCCTAACATTCCTTTTCGTAGACTTCTTTGATACAGCAGGAACACTGGTTGCTGTAACAAACCAAGCAGGTCTATTGAAAGATAATAAACTGCCTAGAGCAGGTAAAGCACTTTTTGCAGATGCAACAGCAACAGTTGCAGGTGCTATTTTAGGAACTTCAACTACAACTTCCTATATTGAATCATCAGCAGGAGTAGCCGCTGGCGCTAGATCTGGATTTGCTTCTGTAGTAACGGCCGGATTGTTCATTGTGTCACTATTCTTCTTCCCGTTACTATCAATTGTAACCCCAGCAGTTACCGCACCAGCTTTAATTATTGTCGGGGTATTAATGGTAGCATCTTTAGGCAAAATTGAATGGGATCGTTTTGAAATAGCAGTACCAGCATTTTTAACAATCGTTGCGATGCCACTTACCTATAGTATCTCAACAGGTATTGCAATTGGTTTTATTTTCTATCCGATCACAATGATTATTAAAGGAAGAGCAAAAGAAATTCATCCAATTATGTACGGACTGTTTGTAGTCTTCCTGCTTTACTTTATATTTATTGCGTAACCAGAACGAACTCCTTAGGGAAAAATCGCCTAAGGAGTTTATTCTATTAAGAAGGATTTTAATATGAATTTGTTTTATATCTGCAAAGTTTATTTGGTGGCTTTATATGCATCGGTCAAAAGGAAAATGGCTGTAATAATGTGCATAATCATGCCTACAAAAGGAATCCAGGCAATACAGCTAGTAACAATTCCTAAAATACTTCCGTGTGTATTCTGTTTTTCGCGAATTGAGAAAACTAAAGTTAAAATATGAAGTCCGAGTAAAATAAATAACGGAGCCCAAAGTGTAGATAGAATAAGAATACCGCCAATTAAAGGTATTCCCACCATTGCCTCCAGTCCTCCTGTTATCCATTTTAAAATGGCTGAAATAGTCATCCTTCCCCTCCTCCAAAAGTTCCATATCTTCCATATACTATACTTAAAAGTTGGACAGAACATACCTATATTCCAAATGGCAGAAATAGGTGTAGAAATATGTCGAAAATCGGGTTGACGGTCAAAAATTGTAGTGATATGATTAAAAACGTCTTTTGCTAACGATGTGTCAGCGCTAACCGAGCGTTGACATGTTGTTTTTATAGGGTTAATAGTTTGGTAGATTCTTTAAATACTAGTCATCCGAGTAATGTGAAAAGTTACCAATAGACAAACCATCCATTAGCCTATATAATTAAATTCTTGCTCATTAAGAGTGAGTAAAAAGTTTTTCTGAAATAATTTATTCAATAGCTTTTAATTTGGTTATAGTGTTATTATTAATTCTGACTGATTAAATATTAATCACTTCCGATTGGTTATTGGATGCCGAAGTATTAGATAGAATACACTGGTAAAAATATTATTGACACATAATAATATATGTGATATAATATAAAAGTTGCTCCTGCGTCAGAGCTTTTTCGAAGAAGTGATCTTCAGCTCGTCGCATGGAACTAAAGAAGTAACTCATTGTTCCTTGAAAACTGAACAAAGAAAAGCGTCAACGTTAATTCTATTTTTTATTTTTTCGAGCTATATCAAACACTTTTATGGAGAGTTTGATCCTGGCTCAGGACGAACGCTGGCGGCGTGCCTAATACATGCAAGTCGAGCGGACCTGCGGGAGCTTGCTCCCAATGGTCAGCGGCGGACGGGTGAGTAACACGTGGATAACCTGCCTGTAAGACTGGGATAACTCCGGGAAACCGGGGCTAATACCGGATATGATTTTCGTTCGCATGAACGAAGATGGAAAGGTGGCTTTTAGCTACCACTTACAGATGGATTCGCGGCGCATTAGCTAGTTGGTGAGGTAACGGCTCACCAAGGCGACGATGCGTAGCCGACCTGAGAGGGTGATCGGCCACACTGGGACTGAGACA
>NZ_OAOP01000020.1 GCF_900207585.1 Bacillus oleivorans
TTTATAATAATTTGAGTTGTAAGAAATTTTTAATTGGTTTTCCTTTGCGTATTTATCCAGGACTTCGCTGATTAGCTTTTCCAACTGTTCTGTATAATTCACAAATATTCTCTCCTTCGCGTTTTGCTTTAATCCCTCGCCAATTTATCTACAACATCATCCCGTATCGTCGTAATCTGCATCCGGCTTATTCCCATGTGCTTAGAGATACCCGTTAAACTCATTCCATCGAGTAAACAATCGAGTACCACCTTCTCTTTTTCATCCGTAATCGAAGGGATGCGCTCATTGATAAAGTTCACTTCCTCAATGTATTTTTGCAGACGTTTCGACTTATTCACCCTTCTGATGACTTCGTTCTCTAATGCTTTCCCGACAACTCCCTGGGCTTTCGGTAAGGTCGCTTCTATGCCGTATTGGGCAGCTCCTCTGAAATCCGTTTCAGAGAGGTAATGATCGATTCGTTGTATCTCTTTTACCATCCAGTGATAGTTTTTTAATATGCCATATATTTGGTGTTTGTTGAACTTGGTAGCAGTGACTGTCATCTTATCACCTCTAGTCATTATATTTTGAGATAGTCTGCAGCAAACTGGCTTCCGTTCTTGTTTGCTTCATAGATTCCAGACCACCTACATATAGTTCTTTGGCAATGTCCCGTTCAAATCGCAAATTAGCTATAGTTTCTTCTCCTTTAGCTAAATTGTTAATTAAAGTAGCTGGGAGTCCTTGTTCTTTTAGTTTTAATATCTCTTGTCGTAAAGCAACTCTGTATCTTTTTTCGGCAGTTGCTTTATTCCGAGCAAGAGTAAAGATTTCTTTAGCTGCTATCTCTAAGCGTTTACGGACTGCCCGCATTTCTTGTATGATTTCGGTGAGTTCAATGTACTTACCTTGTTCCATTACTTCACCAACTCTTGTATAGTCTTAATCTCTTCGTAAGTCGCTATAAATAAGACTGCACACGCAAATAAGAAAAATCCTATTTCTTTTCTCTTTATAGCAACTGCCATTCCAAATATATTAATAACGAAGCCAAGGATACATACAGTTAAGATTAACTCCATTTATTCACCTTCTTTTATTTCTTTAAATGTACTAATCGGCAATACCACTAAAGGCTCTTTTCTATCTGCTTTAATTACCAGTGCATCTACATCGTCCTTCTCAAGCCATCCGTATATTTGTTTGAATCCATCTTTCCGAGCTTTTACTTCAAACTTCATGCCCAGTGCTTCTACATCACCTTTAGCGAATGAGGTTGCCCCACTAAGAGGGACACGCTTGCCATTTAAAATGGCGGCTATCTCCCTCTCAACGCGAGCTCCTTTGTCCCTTTGGCTTTTTCCCACGTTATCCCCTCTCCTTTTGCAACTTCACTAATTCTTCGTCTGTTAATCTATTAAGGTATTCAAACACATAGCCTGTTTTGATTTCTAATTCTGATATGATTTCTAATCAGTGTACTGGGTCTAGTTTAGTAGCCATTTTCTTGTCTCCCATGATTGATTTTGTTTTTCTCGAAGTAGGCTTGTTCGATTTGTTCACAGGTGAATCCGAGTAATTTTCCTAGATTCATAAAGTTCCCTAACAAGTCATCGTAAAAATCGTGTACTCCACAGCCATATCCCATGTCTTTATAAAGATTATCCATGTAGGCAACGATTTTAAATAAGTCATTTAACTGGTCGAGTACGTTATCTGGAACTATTGCTAAAGTCGGTTCATTTTTATAGCCATACTCATTTCCAATACTCAAAATGAAGTGTAAACAGTCTACATATTCTTCTAGGAGTGGATTTGTCGTTACTAGACCTACACCCTTTATATATTCAGTTTTCGAGATTCGCGGTCTTTGGTCCTCACTCCAAAACTTAAACCCTCGCCATTCATTCGCCAGCTCCCCTAGCTCCACTTGTAACGCTAATATTTTCTTTGGGAGAAGGTCTTGTCCTTCAAGACCTTTCTCCTTCACGATTCGTTTGTCGAGTTCTGCTTGTGCTTCGAATAGTTTAGATAGATTCATGGTTTATCCCCCTTTTTGGTCTTTGTGTCGGAGTACGTATATTTCTCCACTTACCTTAATTACAGTGGGTATGTCTTTCTTGGTTTTTAATATGGTTACGATTGGCCGGAATTTATCTCCTTTTTGTCTCATGGTTTCACCTCATGGTTCTGTTGTTCAAAATCTACGAAATGTGCAATAACTAAAGCAGTTCTAAAATTTTTTCAAATAACTCTCTTGTGGCTTTAGCATCTGATAATGCATCATGATAATTTTGATTTTCGATGTTAAAATGTTCAAAAGCTCCTTTGCTGGAACATGCTTCTTTCGGAACTTTACCTTTTAAATGTAAACCCCATAGTAATGACATTGTGTCTATCATTCTATGACTGATGTAATCATCCATATTGATTCCGTTTGAATCGTAAATATGATGTTTAATGAAGTATTTATCGAACCCGACATTATGACCCACTAAGATTGGTTTGTGATTAAAATTCACTTGAATAAACTCATTTACTGCGTCTAATGCCTCTTCAGGGGACAAACCATTAAGTTTTAATTCTTCGAGATTAATTTGATTTAGTTTCAATGATTGTTCAGTAACAACATAATTTTCTAAACTGATGTTAATTTTTAAAGTGCCTTTTATTACACTGTCATAAGCTACCAAACCAATCTGTAGTAAAGAATGTTCAAACGGATTTAATCCACCTGTTTCTGTGTCTAAAAACAAAAGTTCCACCTTGTCCCTCCTAATTAATTTTTTCGTAAGCTATCTCACACATTATTCCGCACTCTTCCATGACTTCATCTTCAATTCTGCCTCTATTCGGCTCTAACTCGTCTAAGAAAACACCTTTAATGCAAGAATGACCTATTTCACGTTCTAGTTTTGCCCTTTCTGCAAATACTTCCGGGAAATCCTTGCGTATCTTGTTCCAGTAACCCATTCCGCCTTTTACACACCCAATACAGTTGTTGTTTCTGTATCCCATTTCATACATTACAGGGCGTTTAATTCCCAATCGTTGTAACATTCCATGTACTTCTTCTTTAGTTAGATTTTCATCAATTAAGGGAAAGATATGTTCATACTCTGGCATAAGTTCCTTTAGTCTGTTGGCTCTATGTTGTTCGGTTCCGTCATATCCCCAGACATAAACCATTTGTCCTTCTTGTTCTCTTTCCCACTCTTGACGAACTTGCTTTTTTAATATCTGTGTGCATTTAGCGCCATAAGGAGAATTAATAAAACGATATTTTTGAATTACATTTTTCACACTTTCATCTTTACTTCTAAGAATTTTTATTTCTCTTCCTAAAGCCTTTTCGCAATCGTGTAAAAATCGAATTGTATCTTCATGCTGATCTTTGATGTCGATATAAAATATCTCGTCAATTGTCTCTTTTCTTAGGTATATTGCAATAAAACTACTTACCCCACCACTAAACCAAGCGACCTCTTTTCGATTCAATTCTTCACTCTCCTTATTGCACTTTTTGGTTCTACCCTTCATCAGAAGGGCAGATCCTCGTCATTGATATCAATTGGTTCCCCATTGTCTGCGAATGGATCTTCGTCTGTATTCTGTTTTGGCGGTGGTGTGTTCTCACTCTTTGGCTTGCTATCTAAAAACTGTACAGATTCTGCGACTACTTCTGTGACATAGCGTTTTCCGTTGTCGGTATCATATGACCTTACTTGTATTCTTCCGTCTACTCCGATTAAGGAACCTTTCTTTGTAAAATTGGCTGTATTCTCAGCTGCTTTATTCCAGATAACGATGTTGATAAAATCTGTTTCCTCTCGGTTAAATTGACGGGTTACGGCAACGGTTCCGGTTGCTACTGGTTTCCCTGATGGGGTGTAACGTAATGTTATATCTGACGTAAGGCGGCCAACTAAAATCGTTCTATTTAACATTTGAATATCTCTCCCTTAAATTCAAATAATCAATTTTGTTGTAAACTGTTCGTCTAGTTACATTTAATTTTCTTGATATTTCTGTTGCTTTATATCCTTGCTCAACCATTTCAATTAATTTGGTATCTACATCTTTGTAGGAAGGATGATTTGTTTTATCTTCCAATCTTTCCTTTGCCCAACTCGATAACTTTTCTCTTGTTTTTTTCGACCTTTTCGCTCCTGTATGATGCATTGCCGTGTGTGCGCCATGTTCCATTAATTTAAGGTTTTCTAAGCGGTTATCGTGTTTTATTTCATTCTTGTGGTGTACTACTTCATTCGGTTGTAAATATCTACCTAATTTCATTTCCATGACTACCCTATGTTCAAAAATATAGCCGTTTACCTTGTCGCTAAAAGGATGTGATTTAATACATAAGGCAATGTATCCGCTTGGGGTTCTTTTCCTTCCAGTAACATCATGGACTTGGCCGTTAATTATCACAGAGTAATATGTTTGTTTGTTTTTAGGAGTCGGCATTAGTAATCACTTCCTACTAGTACGACTCTATTTAACATGGTTTATTCCTCCATTTTTTACATATTTTCTTAGAACTGTGGGTTAAGATATTGTTTCTAACCATGCATCTTCTAGTTTGTTTTTCCATTCATCATCATTATTTAATTTGCTAATTACATACCAAATTGAATTAACATTTCTCACTTGACGTCCGCTATGAAACTCTTTATTTACATTTTCAGCAATTACAGAAACAGGCACTTGTTGGTCATATTCATGTTCCATATATTCCACTTCAAGGTAAGTGTAAGGTACTCTCATCCTCATTCTCCTTTCGTCAAAATTTGTATTATTCAACTTCCGTACCGTGACCTACGATGTCAAAATCACTAATTTTCTCTTTACTACCACATGCTCTACAAACAAGGTAAGGTAGTTCTAATTGACCATCCTTACATTCACAACTTTTACACTCAAAATGAATAACAATCACATTCTCACCTTCTTTTTGTTGCACAATTCGATTCAACTGTTCTCTTGCTTGTTCGTATTTCTATTGACTAAACTGGAAAATAGAGATTTTATGCCCTTTTTTCTCTAAATTCGTAAAGATCGTTCCGTAAAATCAATACATCGTGTAACTTTGTAAATCCATTCATCTTCTTCAGCTGCTCTTTACTAACCGATTCCTCAAATACCGTACAAATGGTTAATATCTCTCCATCAATTGATTTACCCTTGTGAGTGACGACTCGTCTTACCCCATTTCTCCAACTCCCCTTTATATAACCGTTCTAACT
>NZ_OAOP01000021.1:0-2947 GCF_900207585.1 Bacillus oleivorans
GGTTAAGTCCTCGATCGATTAGTATCTGTCAGCTCCACACGTCACCGTGCTTCCACCTCAGACCTATCTACCTTGTCATCTTCAAGGGATCTTACTTGCTAAAGCAATGGGAAATCTCATCTTGAGGGGGGCTTCATGCTTAGATGCTTTCAGCACTTATCCCGTCCGCACATAGCTACCCAGCGATGCCTTTGGCAAGACAACTGGTACACCAGCGGTGCGTCCATCCCGGTCCTCTCGTACTAAGGACAGCTCCTCTCAAATTTCCTGCGCCCACGACGGATAGGGACCGAACTGTCTCACGACGTTCTGAACCCAGCTCGCGTACCGCTTTAATGGGCGAACAGCCCAACCCTTGGGACCGACTACAGCCCCAGGATGCGATGAGCCGACATCGAGGTGCCAAACCTCCCCGTCGATGTGGACTCTTGGGGGAGATAAGCCTGTTATCCCCGGGGTAGCTTTTATCCGTTGAGCGATGGCCCTTCCATGCGGAACCACCGGATCACTAAGCCCGACTTTCGTCCCTGCTCGACTTGTAGGTCTCGCAGTCAAGCTCCCTTCTGCCTTTACACTCTGCGAATGATTTCCAACCATTCTGAGGGAACCTTTGGGCGCCTCCGTTACCTTTTAGGAGGCGACCGCCCCAGTCAAACTGCCCACCTGACACTGTCTCCCGCCCCGATTAGGGGCGCGGGTTAGAATTTCAATACAGCCAGGGTAGTATCCCACCGACGCCTCCACCGAAGCTGGCGCTCCGGCTTCCAAGGCTCCTACCTATCCTGTACAAGCTGTACCAAAATTCAATATCAAGCTACAGTAAAGCTCCACGGGGTCTTTCCGTCCTGTCGCGGGTAACCTGCATCTTCACAGGTACTATAATTTCACCGAGTCTCTCGTTGAGACAGTGCCCAGATCGTTGCGCCTTTCGTGCGGGTCGGAACTTACCCGACAAGGAATTTCGCTACCTTAGGACCGTTATAGTTACGGCCGCCGTTTACTGGGGCTTCGATTCAAAGCTTCGCGTGAGCTAACCTCTCCTCTTAACCTTCCAGCACCGGGCAGGCGTCAGCCCCTATACATCGCCTTGCGGCTTAGCAGAGACCTGTGTTTTTGCTAAACAGTCGCCTGGGCCTATTCACTGCGGCTCTCTCGGGCTTTGACACCCTATCAGAGCACCCCTTCTCCCGAAGTTACGGGGTCATTTTGCCGAGTTCCTTAACGAGAGTTCTCTCGCTCACCTTAGGATTCTCTCCTCGCCTACCTGTGTCGGTTTGCGGTACGGGCACCTATCCCCTCGCTAGAAGCTTTTCTTGGCAGTGTGGAATCAGGAACTTCGGTACTATATTTCCCTCGCTGTCACAGCTCGAGCCTTCACGGTAAGCGGATTTGCCTGCTTACCAGCCTAACTGCTTAGACGCACATATCCAGCAGTGCGCTTACCCTATCCTCCTGCGTCCCTCCTTCGCTCAAACGGTGATGAGGTGGTACAGGAATATCAACCTGTTGTCCATCGCCTACGCCTTTCGGCCTCGGCTTAGGTCCCGACTAACCCTGAGCGGACGAGCCTTCCTCAGGAAACCTTAGGCATTCGGTGGAAGGGATTCTCACCCTTCTTTCGCTACTCATACCGGCATTCTCACTTCTAAGCGCTCCACCAGTCCTTACGGTCTAGCTTCACCGCCCTTAGAACGCTCTCCTACCATCCCCGTAAGGGGATCCACAGCTTCGGTGATACGTTTAGCCCCGGTACATTTTCGGCGCAGAGTCACTCGACCAGTGAGCTATTACGCACTCTTTAAATGGTGGCTGCTTCTAAGCCAACATCCTGGTTGTCTAAGCAACTCCACATCCTTTTCCACTTAACGTATACTTTGGGACCTTAGCTGGTGGTCTGGGCTGTTTCCCTTTTGACTACGGATCTTATCACTCGCAGTCTGACTCCCAAGGATAAGTCTTTGGCATTCGGAGTTTATCTGAATTCGGTAACCCGATGAGGGCCCCTAGTCCAAACAGTGCTCTACCTCCAAGACTCTCACACTTGAGGCTAGCCCTAAAGCTATTTCGGAGAGAACCAGCTATCTCCAAGTTCGATTGGCATTTCACCCCTACCCACACCTCATCCCCGCACTTTTCAACGTGCGTGGGTTCGGGCCTCCAGTAAGTGTTACCTTACCTTCACCCTGGACATGGGTAGATCACCTGGTTTCGGGTCTACGACCTCATACTCAATACGCCCTATTCAGACTCGCTTTCGCTGCGGCTCCGCCTCTTCAGCTTAACCTTGCATGAAATCGTAACTCGCCGGTTCATTCTACAAAAGGCACGCCATCACCCATAAACGGGCTCTGACTACTTGTAGGCACACGGTTTCAGGTTCTCTTTCACTCCCCTCCCGGGGTGCTTTTCACCTTTCCCTCACGGTACTGGTTCACTATCGGTCACTAGGGAGTATTTAGCCTTGGGAGATGGTCCTCCCAGCTTCCGACGGGATTTCACGTGTCCCGCCGTACTCAGGATCCACTCAAGAGGGAACGAAGTTTCAACTACAGGGCTGTTACCTTCTCTGGCTGGCCTTTCCAGACCACTTCATTTACCCCGTTCCTTTGTAACTCTATGTTGAGTGTCCTACAACCCCAAGAGGCAAGCCTCTTGGTTTGGGCTAATCCCGTTTCGCTCGCCGCTACTCAGGGAATCGCGTTTGCTTTCCTCTCCTCCGGGTACTAAGATGTTTCAGTTCCCCGGGTGTACCCTCATAACCCTATGGATTCAGGTTATGATCCTGCCCCATTACAGACAGGGGGTTTCCCCATTCGGAAATCTCCGGATCAAAGCTTACTTACAGCTCCCCGAAGCATATCGGTGTTAGTACCGTCCTTCATCGGCTCCTAGTGCCAAGGCATCCACCGTGCGCCCTTAACAACTTAACCTACGTTGCTGTGATTAG
>NZ_OAOP01000022.1 GCF_900207585.1 Bacillus oleivorans
AATGAATGAACATGAAGAAAAATACACCTGGCTTGGAATTGGGTTTATAACCGTTATCATGCTGCTATTTGTAATTATGGGGGTGTTGGAAAATGCGTGAGATAAAGTTTCGTGTATGGGACAAAGAAAAGAAACAATTCTTCAAGCCAATTTATGAAGCTTACAAAGGAAATTTAGAGGATTTATTTGTTGGCCTTAGCGGTGATTTACATTTGAAGACAATTGATCCAATAATGACACACCAATCAGTATTTCCTGATAGGTTTGGGCCATTACAACAATACACCGGACTAAAGGACAAAAACGGTAAAGAGATTTATGAAGGAGATATTTACCACCAAGGAGATCTCGAAATTTTGTATATTGTCCAATATAGAGGCACTGGCTTTATAGGGAAGCAAATAAGAAGTAGCAGTTACGTAGGTTTAGAACACTGGCAAGAACGAATCGAAATAGTAGGCAACGTTTACGAAAACCCTGAACTAATGGAGGGTGCCAAATGACCATCACCCAACTTATTGAAACCATACGTGACATTCGTAAATCTCAAAAACTATCACAAAACCAATTTGCAGAGAAAATCGGTATCACCCCAGTATCCATCTGCAGAACAGAAAACGGAACAAATACCCCTTATTTAGACACATTTGTACGAATGGCAGAGGGGTTAGGGTATGAAGTGGTGTTGAAGAAGAAGTGAACAGTAGAATCATTTAGCGCAATAAAAAGGAGGGTGAACAAGGTTGAGTATCAACAAAGGTTTATTTACTAGTAATACAGATTTATGGGAAACACCACAAGATTTTTTTAACAAACTGAATGAGGAATTTCATTTTGATATAGATGTTTGTGCCAATGATGAAAATGCCAAATGTGAAAACTATTTTACCAAAGAAATAGATGGGTTACAGCAAGATTGGGAGGGTGTTTGTTGGATGAATCCTCCTTATGGCAGAGAGATAGGAAAATGGGTTCAAAAAGCCTATGAATCTTCTTTAAATGGGGCAACGGTTGTTTGTTTACTTCCAGCAAGGACAGATACTAAATGGTGGCATGATTACTGTATGAAAGGTGAAATCAGACTTGTTAGAGGTCGTTTGAAGTTTGGGAGAAGTAATAATTCAGCACCTTTTCCGAGTGCGGTTGTTATATTCAGCAATCAGGCAAAAGTTAGTACAGTTAAAGCTATGTAAATTATTGAACAGTTCGAAGACATTGTGAAACAGGACAAGCCCTACCTGGAAGGACAGGAAAAGTAGGTGAGGTAGTATGCAGGGCTGGATTAAGCTTCATAGGAAAGTATTTGATTCCGAGTTATGGAACGATGTAACAACTTTTAGGCTATTTGCTTATTTACTTTTAAAAGCTACACACAAAGACGGTCATCGGATAAATGGGTTGGAGCTTAAAAGAGGTCAGTGGGTTAGATCCTACAGAAAACTTGCACAGGACTTAGCGTACAAAGAAGGAAGGGGGTTAAAAGAGTATTCAATCAAGACAATTAGTAAGTGCGTTAATAAACTCGTTAAGTCCGGAACTATATCCATACAGGAAACGGAACAGGGAACACTGTTTACCATCCTTAACTACTCTATATATCAAGACGAGACAGAGTTTGAAGAAGAAACAGGGAACGCAACAGGTAATGAAGAGGGAACTAATGGTAAACGAAGTGGGAACAAAAACAAGAATGTAAAGAATGGTAAGAATGTAAAGAATAATAAAAAACATATATATGCCGAATTTGTTTCTATGCTTCCAGAAGAATATCAAAAGCTTGTAGAACAGTTTGGAGAAGAAGGAGCAAAAGACCGTATTGAAAACCTTAACTTGTACAAAGGCTCTAAGGGAGTAAAGTACAAAGACGATTATTTAACCATTCTGAATTGGGAGCGAAAAAACAAAAAGGGAGGGAATCACAATCGAAAGGATTCAACTGCCGAAGAACTTGCCAAACAATATGATTTCGGCTTCTGACAAAAGGTGTCCATCTTGCCAAAGACTTTACTTACTAGAGAACGGCAATGAGTTTTGTTTTTACTGTGAAGTTGTTTCGGAAGAAGATAAAAAGATTGGAGAAGAAGCTTTTTCTTGGGTAGAGAAACGTGAAGTCATAGAGCTGCTAGAAAAGTTCAAAACAAAAAGCCTCATGAATCGAGACTTAGAAGAAGCAACGTTTGAAACCTATAAACCCGTTAATGAATCACAGAAAATAGCTTATCAAAAATGCTTGCGCTATGTAGAAACTTTTGACGGACGAAAAGGATTGATATTACAAGGGAAGCCAGGGCTCGGGAAAAGTCACCTAGCTTCATCCATTGCAAAAAAACTTATTCAATCCAAGTATACTTGTATTTTTATCTCATTGCCAAGGCTTCTCACTGAACTCCAAGGTACATACAACAAGAAAAGTGATACGAGCGAATTAGAATTACTCACAGCTATCCAAAAAGCGGATCTCCTTATCCTAGATGATTTAGGTGCCGAACGTACACAAAAGGATGACGAGGGCAATACATGGGCCAGAAGAAAGATATTTGAAGTAGTGGACAGCCGGATTGGTTCTGCCACTGTTTACACAACCAATTACTCAGGTGCCGAACTTTTAAAGATGTACGGTGAACGCGATTTCAGCCGAATGGTTCAAAACTGCGAAGCTATCAAACTAGATGGCGAGAATTATAGAATATCAAAATTTAAGGAGGGTTCCTCATGAGCTGCCCTACTTGTAAAGGGATAGGACGTTTCTACAAGCAAGAAGCGTTTGGCATATCGGTTCACCCTTGTCTATGTTCTCATTCTATGGCGTATAGACAAGCTTTAGAACACAACCGAGAAGAAATTTTTAAAAAAATTGATGAAGCATATGAACAAGCCTTTGGGAAGTGTTAGGGAAATCTATCTAGAAGCCATGATTGGGAAACATACTAGCTTAGTTTTACTGATTGATTACCTTGTTAAGGATAAACAGGTCTTGAAGTTAGAGGACCCCCAAGAACGACTTACATATTTTCTCCAAGATCGCTTCCAGAACAAAATGAACGAGTATTTAAAAGAATACGAGGTGAAAAGGAATGGCTAACTACAAACAAATCAACTATATAAAAACGATGGTAAGCCGAGCTTCAAGAAAAACAAAAGAGGATTTTGAAGATGTCCTATTAGACAAAGAAACTCCTAATTCAGTCATCAGTTACTGGATTAAACGATTAGAGAAAGAGTTAGGTGTTGAAAAATGAATATACCAGCTCTGCCTACTAAACAACAGAAACGTGCTGCTACTAAATTAGAACAAACATACATGATCCATCGGAGAAGAAACACAATAACCGCCTGTGAAGATTTAGACTTCCATTGGGATTTACGAGAAGTACAACTAGTTAGAGACTACTGGAAACAAGGGTTATCGGTTGTAGACATTGCGAAAAAGATGAACCGGCTTCAAGAGGAAGTCTTAATTCTGATAATCGACCAATCCCGAAGAAGGAATATTAGCCCGAGAAAGGGAGGGGCGTTGGGTTGGAAAGATTTAGAATCATGAAAGGGAGGAAGTAAAATGTCTGTTATAAAAAATCCACCAGTACAAGAGGAATCGGTCACGATAGAGAATCGCATTAAATTCCTAGAATCAGAGGTTGAGAGGAAGTCGAAAATAATCGAGGATTTAAGCGGCGAAAGTGTCCGTCGTTACGACCAAATCATAAAACTAGATGCGGAAGTCGAGAATCAGAAAAAAGCGCTAGAAACCGCGCGTAAGACCTTAGAACTGTATACGAAAGAGAATGAACATTTAAGGGGGCTTTTGAAATTATGGATGTAGGAACTAGAGCCGTTCCAAAGCCCCGACATAAACGCAGAGTACCCAAGAGAGGAAACCTCACCAAGATAACGCAAAAGGTGAGGAAAGAAGTATTAAGGCGATCTGGTGGTAAATGTGAACGTTGTGGAAAGAGTCAGGCTTACTCTTTTGAGATGGCACACCTTAAACAAGCAAGTCAAGGTGGAAGTGGTTCAGAACCTTGGAATGTAGCCTTATTATGTGGACCTAGTGTTAATTCAGATACCTGTCATCACTTTGCCGACTACACAGCTGAGGGGCGAGAGTGGAGAAAGACAAAGAGAGCGGAGTTAGAACGGTTATATAAAGGGGAGTTGGAGAAATGGGGTAAGACGAGTCGTCACTCACAAGGGTAAATCAATTGATGGAGAGATATTAACCAT
>NZ_OAOP01000023.1 GCF_900207585.1 Bacillus oleivorans
TTTATAATAATTTGAGTTGTAAGAAATTTTTAATTGGTTTTCCTTTGCGTATTTATCCAGGACTTCGCTGATTAGCTTTTCCAACTGTTCTGTATGATTCACAAATATTCTCTCCTTCGCGTTTTGCTTTAATCCCTCGCCAATTTATCTACAACATCATCACGTATCGTTGTAATTTGCACCCGGCTTATTCCCATATGCTTAGAGATACCAGTCAAACTCATTCCGTCCAGCAAACAATCGAGTACCACCTTTTCCTTTTCATCTGTAATCAAAGGGATACGCTCATTGATAAAGTTGACTTCTTCGATGTATTTTTGCAGACGTTTCGACTTGTTCACTCGTCTAATGACTTCATTCTCCAATGCTTTCCCGACTACTCCCTGTGCTTTTGGTAAGGTTGCTTCGATGCCATATTGGGCAGCTCCCCTAAAATCTGTTTCAGAGAGATAGTGATCGATTCGTTGTATCTCTTTAACCATCCAGTGGTAGTTTTTTAATATGCCGTATATTTGGTGTTTGTTAAACTTAGTTACGGTAGCGTTCATATTTTCACCTCGTTCTACTTGATCCATCTTCAATATCGATTTTGACTTTGTATTTAAGTGCGTTAATTTCTTTCACCCTAGAACCTCATTTGTTTGTAAGTGTCTTTTAGTCCATAACTTTTCACCTCGATAACCAGCCTTATGCCTTCTGTGTAACATCGGTAAACTTAATCCTGTTCTCCTAGAAAGTTCTGCAAGTGTGATTTTTTCACCATTGTACTTAACAAATACATTGTTATTCTTGTTTGATTGTTGTTCTTTCATTGTCACCCACCTACAATTGTTCGGTTTATATCCTTCGTTGTTATTAATTCGATCTATTGTAAGATGTTCTTCATACCCGTTGTTTAATGCCCACTCTTTGAAAGCTTTATACTTATCCCAATCAGGACAAATTTTTATGCCCCTACCACCATACAATTCATAGTAGTTAGCATTTGGATTGTTACATCGTTGTCTCATGCTTTGCCAAATTCTAAAAAGTCTTTCGTTAGAAACTGGATTGTCTACTCTCTTTTTACAACCGCAACTTGTAGTCGTACCGTTTCTTAGCCTACTAATAATTGTTTCGTATTCGTTCCCACAATCACATTTACATAACCATATAGATACACGACCTGCACTTTTACCAACTCTTTTTATTGCGGTCAACATCCCAAACTTTTGTCCACTAATATCTTGCGGTTTTGGACCCGGCATATTAAAACCTCCCTTTGCTAGAACCATCTTCTATGTCGATCTTTAATTTATACTTCAATGCGTTCAACCTTTCGCGGGTACTTGTAAAAGCATTCCCCCACCGTTTCATATTGCCGAATGCTTCTTTTTCCTGGTCCCTTAAATCCACTACTGCCAATTCCGCGTAAGCCTGTGCTTTTCTTGGTGCATCTATCTCCGCTTGTGCATACACTCTTTTCCGTTCGTTGTAGATTCGTTTATGTTCCTCCGCAAACTCGGCAGCCAGCTTCCCGATGAATACAAGTTGTTTAGAGAGTAAATCTATTTGAGTTACCTTATCTTCATCGGGTACTTGGTCTAGTAGTCTTTGATACTTGGTTATTTCTTTAACGTGTTCGTCTATCCAGTGAGGTTTGGTCATTTACTCACCATCTCCTGTAAATCGTCCCGGACCCTCATTTTGTAAACTCTCACCAACTGTCTTTGTTCCGTAGTCCGTAAATCCGTTATGATTTTGTTTATGTTCTTTTCAGTCGGTTTTGCATAGGAGATAAACTCTTTTATGCTGTCCAGGAGTTCTAGTTCGTTTTTCAGTCTCCGTCTATCCTTCCTAGCCTTTTGTAATTGCTTGGATAGTTGATAGCCTGTACTAGCATTGAAGTTTGATAGTTCGATAGCGTGAAGCAGGTCTTGAATCTCCTGCTCCACTTTTCTTAATTCTTCTTCACAGTGTTCATAGCGTTTGGGATAATGGACAAATACATCTCTTACAGCGATCAAGGCTTGTTCGTATTCGGTCATGGTCTAACCTTCTCTTTAATTTCTTCGATTCCCCAACCTAATTTGGTGAGTTTGTCACCTAATGCTTGAAATTCATAATGATCTTTTTCTTTAACACTTCCTCTCATGTTCCAACCGATACCGATACCAATTCCGAAAACAAGTATGCCTAAAACGAAAGCCCAAAAATATCCGACCATTATACATACCTCCACCCAGTTTTTGTTTTCTTTACAACTAGCAACTCATACCCGTTCTGATACTCAAACATTTTTCTGACTAGAGGGAAACGCTCATTAGCGAATCCCTTTACGTCTATAACTTGTACCCTTCCGTCATGACATAGAACTTCAAAGTCAGCCGTATATGTCCATGCTTGCCGGTTTCTAAGGCCTGTGCCTTTACATGTTTTGCATTTGATAATTTTGCCGGTCTTTTCGGAAGTAACATATCCTAAGTCACAACGGCTGCATGTGATTTTAAATTCATCCATGAGAATATACTGCGGTTGTAACTTTATACTTTCTACATCATCCCGAGTTTTAAGATATTCATAGTATTCAGCTTCCGTTTGGCTGTCAAAGGTTATCCCATCAACTACTGTTTGCTTACCGCTTCTCATGTTAGCTCCTTTCCTTATACAGCTTTAGTAATTGTTCGTCTGTTAGTGGGTTTAAGAATTCAAATGTATATTTGGTTTTCCGTTCTAATTCTGCGATGATTTCTAATCGGTGTGTTGGGTCTAGTTTCATAGTTTCCTCCTAGAACGGTAAATCATCATCGTTAATATCTATTGGTTCGCCATTGTCTGCAAATGGATCATCGTCTAAATCTTTAAAGGCTGCATTCCCGGTATTTTGTTTTGGCGGTGGTGTGTTCTCATTCTTTCCTTTTGGCTTTACCGGAAAGTCGAATCCATCAACAAATACTTCTGTGAAATATTGCTTCTTTCCGTCGTCTTTTTCCCACACCCGGTTTTGCAGTTTACCTTTGATTCCGAATTTGTCCCCTTTTCGAATATGGTTAGCCATGACTTCACCAAGCTTTCCGATAACCACGAAATTGAAGAAGTCAGTTTCATACTCTCCTTGTTGATTCTTAAAATCTCTTTGTACTGCTATAGTTCCATTTGCTATTGGTGTACCTGAAGGCGAATAACGGAGCTCCACATCTTTTACTGCATTTCCTGTTAAAATGATTACGTTCATATACGAACATCCTTTCTCTTGTTAAATAAATGATTTGACTATACTGTTAATATGGGTTTTTATGCCCTTTTTTCCTAGAAAGTTTAAGAAATACTTAAGTGTTTCCATGTCCTACCGTTTTTGATATCGCCGATAGTTGACGGATTAACTCCATATATTTTCGCTATGTCTTTTATTAAGATATGTCTCATGTTAAGTAGTTTCTTGATTTCAATAACCTCTTCTTCTGTTAGAACATGGCTGTAAATATCCTCCCCTCTAGGTTGTCTCCCTCTTTTAACTTTGTCTTGCATGTTGTCAAAGTGAGTACCTAATTCCAAATGCTCCGGATTTATGCACTGAGGGTTGTCGCATTTATGTCTAATACATAAACCTTCTGGAATATCGCCAAACATCTCTTCGTAAATTTTACGGTACATAGGAGAACTTTTACCTCTTAATCCGACAAGAGGATAACCAAACTTGTTTCTTTTATGTGAGGTACAATTAAAACAACCATTTTCATCTACTACAAAATCAATAGGAATAGCTCTTTTATCGTGTACAGTGTTTACATCACCATGTTTATATAATCTCTTGTAATGTTTTCTACAATATCCCTTAGAGAATACTTCCCTATAACAATCTGCAGCTTTGCAGTGTTTATATTTACTTCTTGGTTGATTTATTAGTTTCGTTGGATCCCCGGTTCTGTACTTCCGCCAATAATGAGTGTTACATAGGCCTTTAGCCAACACTTTCTTTTCGCAATTCGCGACAGTACATATTTTCAACTCAACATTTCCCCTTTCCACTCGAACTTTTTATCTCGTAATATCAGTACATCGTGTGTCTTGCAATAACAGTTCATTTTCTTCAACTGTTCTTTACTAACGGATTCCTCAAATACCGTACAGATGGTTAATATCTCTCCATCAATTGATTTACCCTTGTGAGTGACGACTCGTCTTACCCCATTTCTCCAACTCCCCTTTATATAACCGTTCTAACT
>NZ_OAOP01000024.1 GCF_900207585.1 Bacillus oleivorans
CCCCATGCCCATCAAGCTAACAAAGTAAATTACTAGATACGAAATGATCCTTGTTTTAAAACTAGCGAGTGATGGAAAAGTAGGCATGCCAAAGAAGCCTATTAAAACGCGATTTTTTCGCTAGGCAGCTTGTCTATGCTTCACCGTCGTTTCATACACAACCCCTAGAATATCAAAGACGGTCATCTTCTTATACCGATGACATTTACGACCGTTCTTTTTTAGCAGCTGATAAAGGCGATGCAGAATTTTCATAAGTTCTTCTGTGCCAACTGCTATCGCTTGAAACAGTAACGGAAAGTAATCTTTAATCATATAAATCGCTTTGTATTCACTCAGCTCCTGCTTTTTCTTTTCAAGCAGAAGCTGTCGCATTTGAAACATCGTAGAAGAACAGAGGAGAATGCCAATGAGTTGTCCATATAAATGGCACTCTAGGCGTTCTCTTTTAATATTTTTACATTCATCAATTTCAAAGAATGACTTCCACGTTTTAAACAAAATCTCAATCTGCCAACGAAGTGAATACAATGAATGGACGTAATTCGTCAGTACTTCTTCTAGCGACGTGTTCGTGATATATACATTCATGCCCATTAAACGTTTACTTTTATCCTTCATGACAATGCCTTTCTTCTTTTCACGTATCGCTTGGTTTTTCAGGCGTGTTTGCGTTTGATCATCGGTTAAACGATGGATAATGACACGTGCTGGAAGCTTCTGATTTTGGCCAATGTATGCCTCGGGGATTTCCATCGTTTCACCAGGGGTTAGACCAGACATCATTTGTGTCATATCAAGCTGGATGTATTCTGTTTGCTTTTTTAACGTGCCATTGTTGAAGTATTCTGGCTCAGGGTTCTTGGTATAAATGCGTGTATTCAGCTTCAACCGCGAGATATAGTAAGCCTCTTTATCATGAATGGCTTGTAAGTCTCCTAAATCGAAGTAACCAAGATCACGCAAACACAAATCGCCCGCCTCTACGGTTTCAAGGCAGATGGTACCGTATGTTTTATCATTATTTTTTCCTGGTCCAAGCTGCACGTTAAGAAATTGACCACTAAGTAAATCATATTCCAATTGGATTTTCACGCCTGCCGTATTACTACTCCCACCTGAACCTTGATAGTCAGTGGCGAAATGATCAGGCAGTTGAAACACTGTCGCATCTAAAATACGGATACGATTGAAAGTAGAGATCATGTGTACAGAAAGCGATTGATTTGAACAGAGTTTTTGTGTGAGAAGAGAAGTAAAGACTTCTCGAAGAAATGCGACAGCTGCTGGATTAAAGCGTTGATTCAGTCCTTCTGAGCTCATCAGTACCCCAGTGGAAGCTTCTAACTGACTGCACAATTGTGTAAGTGATGTGCTAGCGATTTCTTGACTAAGCCATACGCAAAGGGCAATGAGTTCGTTTGCTTGATACTTACTAGATCGCTGTACAAAGCCAACTTGTTTGGCGATATCTTGTAAGACTACTGGAGATAAAAAGTATTGTAGTTCTTGTGCAAAAAGATTCAGTTCATTTGAAATGATAGGATTCATCAAAAACGCCATCCTTTCTCGTAAACTTCTTACGATAAGCATAGCGTTTTTTCATTTTGAGGGTATGATTTTAACTTCGCTTGATGGGCATGTG
>NZ_OAOP01000025.1 GCF_900207585.1 Bacillus oleivorans
TGAACTGCACCCCAATTGTTAGACACACAACTAACAATTGGAGGTGCAGTTTTTATATGTCTAAATTTAACATAGAGGAAAAAATAGAAGCAGTTATTCGTTATCAACAGGGAACGGAGGGGGTAAAATCTATTGCGAAATCTATAGGAGTCCATCATACAGTCTTATTAAATTGGATTAAACAATATGAACATCATGGTGAAAATGCCTTTAATCAGCCCTATACATCCTACACAACACAGTTTAAACTAGACGTACTAAATTATATAAAAGAGACAGGGACGTCTATAAGGGAAGCTGCCGCTATATTTAACATTGCGACACATAGTACCGTTCAAAAATGGCAAAAAAGTTTCGAGTTACATGGAATAGACGCCCTAAAACCAACAAAAAAGGGGCGTCCACCAATGAAAAAAGAAACAAACAAATCTCAACCAGTAAAAGGAACAGAAGAGGCGTTGCGAGCTGAAATTGAGCGTTTACGTATGGAGAATGCCTATCTAAAAAAGTTGAGAGCCTTAATTCAAGAAAAGGAAAAATTACAGAACAAGACAAAGCGCAAGTAATTTATGAATTAAGGCATGAATTTAAAGTTATCAATCTTGTAAAGGTCGCTGGAATTGCCCGTAGTACATATTATTATTGGGTAAAACAAATGGGTCGTCCAGATAAGTATAACGAAGTCAAAGAGCTCATTAAGAAAATTTTTGATGAACATCAAGGACGATATGGATATCGCCGCATTACATTGGAAATACGTAATCGAGGTTTAAAAATAAATCATAAAACAGTCCGTCGCTTGATGAATGAAATGGGATTAAAATGTCTTGTGCGCATGAAAAAATATCGTTCATACCGTGGGCAAGTAGGTAAAATTGCTCCAAATATTTTGGAGCGTGATTTTAAAGCATCAAAGCCAAATGAGAAGTGGGTAACGGATGTGACAGAATTCCACTTACATGGAGAGAAGCTATATTTATCCCCCATTCTAGATTTATACAACGGGGAAATCATCGCTTATAACATAGAAAAGCGTCCTGTTTATCTGCTTGTTTCAAAAATGTTGGACAAAGCTTTTGACCATTTAAAAGAGGGAGACGCCCCCATCCTCCATTCTGATCAAGGTTGGCATTATCAAATGAAGCACTACCAACATGCTTTAAAAGAACATGGTATTACTCAAAGTATGTCACGTAAGGGGAATTGTTTAGATAATGCAGTCATGGAGAATTTCTTTGGCTTATTAAAGTCTGAATTACTCTATTTAAAAGAATTTGAGAGTATGGAGCATTTTAAAGTAGAATTAGAGAAATATATTTACTACTATAATCACAAACGGATTAAGGCAAAATTAAAAGGCATGAGTCCGGTTCAATACCGAAATCATGCCCAAGTAGCTGCCTAAATTTCTGTGTCTAACTTTTTGGGTTCAGATCA
>NZ_OAOP01000026.1 GCF_900207585.1 Bacillus oleivorans
AAACTCTCCATAAAAGTGTTTGATATAGCTCTTAAAAAAATAGAATTAACGTTGACGCTTTTCTTTGTTCAGTTTTCAAGGAACAATGAGTTACTTCTTATTTCCATGCGACGAGCTGAAGAACACTTCTTCGATTAGCTCTGACGCAGGGGCAAGATAATAATCTTATCACACGATTTAACGCGCGTCAATAATTTTCTTTAAAAGAAATCTATGATTTCTTTTAAACTTCTTCAATGAGCTCATAAAGCTATGATTCGAGATTAATTTGACGACAAATATTATCGTACCATACATAATAGTATTTGTCAATAATATTATGGTGGAGCCTAGCGGGATCGAACCGCTGACCTCCTGCGTGCAAAGCAGGCGCTCTCCCAGCTGAGCTAAGGCCCCAACTACTTATTATAATGGTCGGGAAGACAGGATTCGAACCTGCGACCCCTTGGTCCCAAACCAAGTGCTCTACCAAGCTGAGCTACTCCCCGTCAAGGAACAATGTTATTTAAATATAATTTATATTATGGCGCGCCCGACAGGAGTCGAACCCATAACCTTCTGATCCGTAGTCAGACGCTCTATCCAATTGAGCTACGGGCGCATAACAAATGCCGAGGGGGGGACTTGAACCCCCACGAAGGTCACCCTTCCCAGGATTTTAAGTCCTGTGCGTCTGCCGATTCCGCCACCCCGGCATAATTGGAGCGGAAGACGGGATTCGAACCCGCGACCCCCACCTTGGCAAGGTGGTGTTCTACCACTGAACTACTTCCGCAAAAATGCGGGTGAAGGGACTTGAACCCCCACGTCATAAAGACACTAGATCCTAAGTCTAGCGCGTCTGCCAATTCCGCCACACCCGCATAATTTAATTAAAATTAAGTGGTGAGCCATGCAGGACTCGAACCTGCGACCCTCTGATTAAAAGTCAGATGCTCTACCGACTGAGCTAATGGCTCATTATCTTTTACAAAAAAATGGTGCCGGCGAGAGGACTTGAACCCCCAACCTACTGATTACAAGTCAGTTGCTCTACCAATTGAGCTACACCGGCTTAAAAATGGTGGAGGATGACGGGATCGAACCGCCGACCCCCTGCTTGTAAGGCAGGTGCTCTCCCAGCTGAGCTAATCCTCCATTGCCTGGCAACGTCCTACTCTCACAGGGGGAGAGCCCCCAACTACCATCGGCGCTGAGAAGCTTAACTTCCGTGTTCGGGATGGGAACGGGTGTG